>NZ_JBJGZF010000005.1:0-258303 GCF_054050375.1 Geodermatophilus sp. SYSU D00879 | reverse complement strand
ACCTGGTGGTGATGGGTGGCTCCTGCCAGCGCACCTGGGAGCACTGCATCCCCAAGACCAGCAGGCCCGTCGGGCCACGCGTGAGCGTCCAGTTCCGCCCGGCCGGCGTGGCCTGAGCCGGCGACGGGGGGGGGGGGGTGGGCGCCCCCCCCCCCCCCCCCCACCGCTCCGCGGGGTGCCGGTCGGGCACCCCGCGGAGCGGACGTGTCCTGGATCGTGCCGCACGATCACCGGGAGCAACAGGCACACCGGCGTCGTCGGCCTGCCGTCCTCCCGGTGGTCACCCGCGCGTCACCCCGGGCGGCCGTCGGTGCGCCGCGCCGGCGTCGCGGCGGGGCGCTCCCCCGGCTCGTGCTGCACCGTCGGGACGCCGGTCTCCCCGGCGACCGCCGCGGCCCCCCGCGCGGGCTCGGCGTGCGGCACGGCCTCGCGGGCGTCGCGGCGGCTGCGGGCCAGGCTCGCGACCGTGGTGACCAGCAGGGTGACCACGATGACCGACAGCGACAGCCAGGTCGGGATCTCCGGGATGGCTGTGACGTGCTCGCCGCCGTTGATGAACGGCAGCTCGTTCTCGTGCAGCGCGTGGATCAGCAGCTTGACGCCGATGAAGCCGAGGATGACCGCCAGGCCGTAGTGCAGGTAGACCAGCCGGTCGAGCAGGCCGTCGATGAGGAAGAACAGCTGCCGCAGGCCCAGCAGCGAGAAGGCGTTGGCGGTGAAGACGAGGAAGGTCTCCTCGGTCAGCCCGAAGATCGCCGGGATCGAGTCGACGGCGAAGAGGATGTCGGCGCTGCCGATGGCTACCAGGGCGATGGCCAGCGGGGTGATGTAGCGCTTGCCGTCCAGCCGCGTGGTCATCCGGTCGCCGTGGTAGTCCGGCGTCGTCGGGACGACCCGGCGGACCAGCCGCAGGAAGCCGTTCTCCTCGAACTCCTCGTCCTCGTCCCCGCCGGCCCGCGCCTGGGCGATCGCGGTGTAGATGAGGAACGCGCCGAACAGGTAGAAGACCCAGCTGAAGTTCTCGATCGCCGCGGCGCCGAGGAAGATGAACACCGTCCGCAGGACCAGGGCGAACGCGATGCCGAACAGCAGCACCTTCTGCTGCAGCTCCCGGGGCACCGCGAAGCTGGCCATGATCAGGACGAAGACGAAGAGGTTGTCGACCGACAGGCTCTTCTCGGTGATGTAGCCGGCGAAGTACTCCCCGCCGTACGTCCCGCCGGCGAAGACCCACACGCCGACGCCGAACAGCACCGCGATCGCGACGTACACCGCCGACCAGGTCGCCGCCTCCTTCAACGACGGGGCGTGCGGCGTCCGCACGTGGCCGACGAAGTCGAAGACGATCATGGCCACGATGGCGGCGATCGTGATCGCCCAGACGAAGAAGGGGACGTCCAACGCAGGTACCTCCGGTCCACTGGCAGCAGTCAGCACCAGAGGTCTCTCCCACCGGCCGCGACGGCGGCCGGCCGGTGACGCCGGGGTACGCGTACCCGTGCTGACGACGTCACCGCGGGCGGGATACTCCCCTCCACGGCTCCCCGGGCACGGCGCAGCGCACCCGGCGGAGTCACAGGGCAGAACGGACGAGGGGCGCCCGGGGTTCCCGGGCGCCCCCCTCCCTGCGGGACGGGGGTCAGCTCACCCCTGCGGCGCGGCCAGGTAGGCGGCGCGGGCGCCGGCCAGCAGCCCCGCCCGCTCGGACGCGTCGAGGTACCCGTCGTGGACCTGGGCGTCGACCGCGGCGGCGTACTGCGCCAGGTAGCCGTCGACCGAGCCGTACCGCTGCGCCAGCTCGGCCGCGGTGTACGGCTGCCAGCCGCCCCAGTTGCCGCACACGTCGGTGATCGACGTCGTCCCGACCGGGGCCAGCGCGACCGGGACCGGCCGGCCCAGCGGCACGACGGCGTCGGGGAAGCGCACCCCGCCGACCGGCTGGGCGGTCCCCGGGTCGGTGCGCGGGACCTGCAGCTCGACGCCGGGCAGGTCGTTGAAGGACAGCCGGTCCCCGGCCGGCGCGGGCTGCAGCGCGAAGACCGCCGACGGCGGGAGCAGCCGCCGGTCGCCCTGGCCGGGGTGCCGCACGACCTCGGTCACGTCGGCGAGCAGCGTGCGCAGGTGCGGGTTGTAGGAGATCGGGTTCCGCGGGACGGGCGTGCCGCCGTTGCAGCGCAGCTGGCCGAAGACGACGGCGTCGGGGTAGGCGGCGACGCCGGCGTGCGGGGCCGGCCAGTCGTAGCGGACGACGTCGCGCGGGCGGTCGGCGGCCGCGGTGACGCTCGCCCGGAGTCTGTAGTAGTCGGTGTAGGCCGCGACGTCGACGAACAGCGGGTCGCTCTTCGGCCGGGTGAGCACCTGGTCGTAGGTGAGCGGGACGCCGTCCTCGAGCACGTAGGGCCGCTGCTGCGCGTCGCCGGCGAGCTGGTTGACCGCCAGCCAGTTGCCGGCGCCGGAGACGGCGACCGCGGCGTCGTACACCCCGCGGCCGGTGCGGTCGTCGGCGTTGAAGCCCTCGGCGACGAAGGTGTCGACGAACCACGCGCTCTGGCTGATGCCGGCGAGCACCGAGGCGCGGTAGGCCGGCAGCGCGGTCCCCGACGGCCGCGGCGCGGTGCCCTCGAGCAGCCGGCCGAGGTCGCGCACGATCACCTCGCCGACGCCCTGGGCGGTCGCGGGCACCCCGGGCGAGATGCCGGTCTCCCACTGCACCCGCGCGTAGGACAGGTCCTGACCGGCCAGCCAGCCGTTGCCCAGGCCGTCGGGGTAGACCGAGCCGACCGGGCTGGCGTCCCCGGCCAGCGGGAAGCCCAGCGCGGACAGCAGCACGGCGGGCCGGCCGCGGTTCTCCGCCTCGACCAGGACGACGTCGCTGCCACGCCCGTCGGCGGGGGCGATCAACTCGAACTCGCTGGTGTAGGGCACCAGGCCGCGGGCGTCCCGCGGCAGCCCGGCCAGGCCGGCGACCTGCTCGCGCGGGTCGACGACGCCGGAGACGGTGCCGGTGGTGCGGGTCCACGCCTCCCCGCCGACGGTGATCGGGGCGCTCGTGGCGTCGACGGCGGTGATCGCCGACGCCAGCGGCGCGGGGCGCCCGCCGCCGGGCGCGGCCGTCGCCGGGGCGGTCACGCCCACCGACAGGGCCGCGAGCGCGGCGGCGGCGAGCCCGCGCCGCAGGGCACGGCGCGGGGAACGGGAGACGGTCACGCGGAGGACTCCTTCGTCCGGGACGGGTGCGGTCCCGAACGTAACGTTCCTGCGACGTGTGTCACACGCGGGGTCGAGGCCCCCGGCCCCCTGGCACGGGCCCGCCGCGAGCCTGCGAGCCGTGGGGGCCAGGGGTCCTTCGTCAGGCGTGGGCGGCGTCGAACTGGCGCAGCTCCTTCTTCAGCTCGGCGAGCTCGTCGCGCAGCCGGGCGGCCACCTCGAACTGCAGCTCCCGGGCGGCGGCCAGCATCTGCTCGTTCATCTGCGTGATGAGGTCGGCCAGCTCCGCGCGCGGCAGGCCCTGGACGTCGATGGCGCCGGCCCTGGACCGGCCCTTCGACGACAGCCCCGGCACCGGCGCCTTGCCCCGCGACTGCTGCCGGCCCGACCCGCCGATCAGCTCGGTGGCGGCCTCGGCGTCCTCGGACTCGCGGTAGATGCCGTCGAGGATGTCGACGATCTTCTTGCGGAGCGGCTGCGGGTCGATGCCGTTGGCGGTGTTGTAGGCGATCTGCTTCTCGCGGCGCCGGTTGGTCTCGTCGATCGCCTGCGCCATCGACGGGGTGACCTTGTCGGCGTACATGTGCACCTCGCCGGACACGTTGCGCGCCGCGCGGCCGATGGTCTGGATCAGCGAGGTGGTCGACCGGAGGAAGCCCTCCTTGTCGGCGTCGAGGATCGCCACCAGCGAGACCTCGGGCAGGTCGAGGCCCTCCCGCAGCAGGTTGATGCCGACCAGCACGTCGTACTCGCCCTGCCGCAGCTCGCGCAGCAGCTCCACCCGGCGCAGGGTGTCGACCTCCGAGTGCAGGTAGCGGACCTTGATGCCGAGCTCGAGCAGGTAGTCGGTGAGGTCCTCGGCCATCTTCTTGGTCAGCGTGGTGACCAGGACGCGCTCGTCCTTCTCGGTGCGCTCGCGGATCTCGCCCACCAGGTCGTCGATCTGGCCCTTGGTCGGCTTGACCACGACCTCCGGGTCGACCAGGCCGGTGGGGCGGATGACCTGCTCGACGAACTCGCCGCCGGTGCGGCCGAGCTCGTAGGGGCCCGGGGTGGCCGAGAGGTAGACCGCCTGGCCGATCCGGTCGGTGAACTCCTCCCACTTCAGCGGGCGGTTGTCCATCGCCGAGGGCAGCCGGAAGCCGTGCTCGACCAGCGTGCGCTTGCGGCTCATGTCGCCCTCGTACATGCCGCCGATCTGCGGCACGGTCACGTGCGACTCGTCGATGACGAGCAGGAAGTCGTCGGGGAAGTAGTCGATGAGACAGGCACCCGCGCTGCCCGGCGCCCGCCCGTCGATGTGCCGGCTGTAGTTCTCGATGCCGGAGCAGAAGCCGACCTGGCGGATCATCTCGATGTCGTACGTGGTGCGCATGCGCAGCCGCTGCGCCTCGAGCAGCTTGCCCTGCTTCTCCAGCTCGGCCAGCCGCTCCTCGAGCTCGGCCTCGATGGTGCGGATCGCCCGCTCCATCCGCTCCGGGCCGGCGACGTAGTGGCTGGCCGGGAAGACGAACAGCTCCTGGACCTCGCGCACCACCTCGCCGGTGAGCGGGTGCAGGTAGTACAGCCGCTCCACCTCGTCGCCGAACATCTCGATCCGGACGGCGAGCTCCTCGTACACCGGGAAGACCTCGATCGTGTCGCCGCGCACGCGGAAGGTGCCGCGGGTGAACGCGAGGTCGTTGCGGGTGTACTGCTCGGTGACCAGCGTGCGCAGCAGGTCGTCGCGGTCGCGCTCCTCCCCCACCTGGATCTTCAGCGCCCGGTCGACGTACTCCTCCGGCGTGCCCAGGCCGTAGATGCAGGAGACGGTGGAGACCACGACGACGTCCCGCCGGGTGAGCAGGCTGTTGGTCGCCGAGTGGCGCAGCCGCTCGACCTCCTCGTTGACCGAGGAGTCCTTCTCGATGTAGGTGTCGGTCTGCGGGACGTACGCCTCAGGCTGGTAGTAGTCGTAGTACGACACGAAGTACTCGACGGCGTTGTCCGGCAGCAGCTCGCGGAACTCGTTGGCCAGCTGCGCGGCGAGCGTCTTGTTCGGCGCCATCACCAGGGTGGGCCGCTGGACCTGCTCGATCAGCCACGCCGTGGTGGCCGACTTCCCGGTGCCGGTGGCGCCGAGGAGCACGGTGTCCGTCTCGCCGGAGTTCACCCGCTCCGCGAGGGCCTTGATCGCCGCCGGCTGGTCGCCCGAGGGCTGGAACTCGCTGACGACGCGGAAACGCCCCTGGGTGGGCCGGATGTCGGAGGTCGCGCGCACGGGGACGACGGTACGACCGCCCGGTGACAGGACGCCGCGAGTGACGGGTGGTGATCACGGGACCGACGGGGCGTGTCGCTTGCGGACGCGTCACCCTCGTGCTCGTGCTCGCCCCCCGGACCCGCTAGCGTGCCCTCCTGCAGGCGCGGTGCCGCGCCGGGGACCAGTGCCACCCGGGATGCCCGGACGAGGTCGGACCCCGGCGCCCCGCGCCTCGGTACCTGGTGTGCCCGGCCCCGCGCCGGCGCGCCGGACCCGCACACGACGCCCTCCGCGGCCCCCGCCGCGGAGGGCGTCGTCGTCCCCGGGGCCCGCTGCCGGGCCGCCGCCGTGATGTCCGCCGCGTCAGGTGTGGAGCCGCCCGGATGGGGCTAAGGAGCCCGCGGGCACCCGTGTGCCCCGACCCCCCTCCGACGGCCGCGGCGGGGGGCCACCGCGCCCTGGACCACCGAGGGGCGCCCGCGCAGGAGGAAACACGTCGATGACCCAGGTGTGGCCCGGAACCGCCTACCCGCTGGGTGCCACGTACGACGGCACCGGGACCAACTTCGCCCTGTTCAGCGAGGTCGCCGAGAAGGTCGAGCTGTGCCTGTTCGACGAGCAGGGCAACGAGGAGCGGATCCGGCTCCCGGAGATGGACGGCTACGTCTGGCACGCCTTCCTGCCCGGCATCCAGCCCGGGCAGCGCTACGGCTACCGCGTGCACGGCCCCTACGACCCGGAGAACGGGCAGCGCTGCAACCCCAACAAGCTGCTGCTCGACCCCTACGCCAAGGCGATCGACGGGGCGATCGACTGGGACGAGGCCTGCTTCGGCTACCGGTTCGGCAGCGGCGAGCGCAACGACGACGACTCGGCGCCGCACATGCCGAAGTCCGTCGTCATCAACCCCTACTTCGACTGGGGCGTGGACCGCCCGCCGAGGACGCCCTACAACAAGACGGTCATCTACGAGGCCCACGTCAAGGGCCTGACCATGACCCACCCGCGGATCCCCGAGGAGCTGCGCGGCACCTACGCCGGCATCGCGCACCCGGCGGTCATCGAGCACCTGCAGTCCCTCGGCGTCACCGCGATCGAGCTCATGCCGGTGCACCAGTTCGTGCAGGACGACACGCTGCTGCAGAAGGGCCTGCGCAACTACTGGGGCTACAACACGATCGGCTTCTTCGCCCCGCACAACGAGTACGCCCAGGCCACCGACGGCCAGCAGGTGCAGGAGTTCAAGGGCATGGTCCGGACCCTGCACGAGGCGGGCATCGAGGTCATCCTCGACGTCGTCTACAACCACACCGCCGAGGGCAACCACAACGGCCCGACGCTGTCGTTCAAGGGCATCGACAACCGGGCCTACTACCGGCTGGTCGAGGGCGACGAGCAGTACTACATGGACACCACGGGCACCGGGAACTCGCTCAACGTCCGGCACCCGCAGTCGCTGCAGCTGATCATGGACTCGCTGCGCTACTGGGTCACCGAGATGCACGTCGACGGTTTCCGCTTCGACCTCGCCTCCACGCTGGCCCGCCAGTTCCACGAGGTGGACCGGCTGTCGGCGTTCTTCGACCTGGTGCACCAGGACCCGATCGTCAGCCAGGTGAAGCTCATCGCCGAGCCCTGGGACGTCGGCGACGGCGGCTACCAGGTGGGCAACTTCCCGGCGCTGTGGACCGAGTGGAACGGCAAGTACCGCGACACCGTCCGCGACTTCTGGCGCGGCGAGGACGCCACCATCGGCGAGTTCGCCAGCCGCATCTCCGGCTCGGCCGACCTGTACAAGCACTCCGGGCGCCGGCCGGTGGCGAGCATCAACTTCGTCACCGCGCACGACGGGTTCACCCTCAACGACCTCGTCTCCTACAACGAGAAGCACAACGAGGCCAACGGCGAGGGCAACAACGACGGCGAGAGCCACAACCGCAGCTGGAACTCCGGCGTCGAGGGCGAGACCGACGACCCCGAGGTGCTCGAGCTGCGCGCCCGGCAGCGGCGCAACTTCATCGCCACGCTGATGCTCAGCCAGGGCGTGCCGATGCTGCTGCACGGCGACGAGCTCGGCCGCACGCAGCGGGGCAACAACAACGGCTACTGCCAGGACTCCGAGCTGACCTGGATCGACTGGGAGTCGGTCGACGAGGGGCTGCTGGAGTTCACCAAGCTGGTCACCCGGCTGCGCACCGAGCACCCGACGTTCCGCCGCCGCCGGTTCTTCCACGGCCGGCCGGTGCGCCGGGAGGAGGGCGACCCGGTGCAGGACGTCGCCTGGTTCACCCCCGCCGGTGAGCTGATGAGCGACGAGGACTGGGACGCGGGCTTCGCGAAGTCGCTGGCCATGTACCTCAACGGCCACGGCATCCGGGAGACCGACGAGCGCGGCGAGGACGTCGTCGACGACTGCTTCTACCTGGCGTTCAACGCCCACCACGAGCCGATCGACTTCACCGTGCCGCCGTCGGAGTACGCCGAGGGCTGGACGGTCGTCGTCGACACCGCCGAGATGGGCGAGGTGGAGCCGGTGCAGGTCAAGGCCGGCGACGTCCTCACGGTCGCCGCCCGCGCCACCGTCGTGCTGCAGGCCGCCCCGTGAGCCAGGCCGACGACAGTCGGTCCGACGACGCTGCCGAGCGCCGCCGGGCCACTCCCGCGGCGACGTACCGGCTGCAGGTGACCGCCGAGTTCACCCTCGACGACGCCGCCGCCGTGGCCGGCTACCTCGCCGACCTCGGCGTCACGCACGCCTACTCCTCGCCGCTGCTGCGCTCGGCCGCCGGCAGCACGCACGGCTACGACACCGTCGACCACGCGCACGTCGACGAGTCGCGGGGCGGGCAGGAGGGCTTCGAGCGGTTCGTCGCCGCGCTGCACGAGCACGGGCTGGGCCTGGTGCTCGACCTGGTGCCCAACCACATGGGCGTGGCGGACCCGGCCGAGGCGCCGTGGTGGTGGGACGTGCTGCAGCACGGCCGCGACAGCGCGCACGCGTCCGCGTTCGACGTCGACTGGGACTTCGGCAACGGCCGGATCCGCATCCCGGTGCTGGGCTCGGCCGACGACGTCGCGAAGCTGGAGGTCGTCTCCACCCCCGACGGCACGGGCGAGCTGCGGTACTACGACAACCGCTTCCCGATCGCCCCCGGCACCGGCGAGGGCACCCCGCAGGAGGTGCACGACCGGCAGCACTACGAGCTGGTCGACTGGCGGCGGGCGGACGCCGACCTCAACTACCGGCGGTTCTTCGCCATCAACACCCTCGCCGGGCTGCGGGTGGAGGACCCGGAGGTCTTCCGCGCCACCCACGAGCTGGTGCTCCGGCTGGTCGAGCAGGGCGCCGTCGACGGGCTGCGGATCGACCACCCCGACGGCCTGGCCGACCCAAAGGGCTACCTGGACCGGCTGGCCGAGGCCTCGGGCGGCCGGTGGACGGTGGTCGAGAAGATCCTCGAGCCCGGGGAGGACCTGCCGGAGAGCTGGCGGGCGGCCGGCACCACCGGCTACGACGCGCTGGCCGAGGTCGACGACGTCCTGGTCGACCCGGCCGGCGAGGCGGCGCTCACCGCGCTGGACACCGAGCTGTCCGGCCGGGCGGTCGACTACGGGCAGCTGGTGCACGCCTGCAAGCGCGAGGTCACCGACGGGATCCTCGGCTCCGAGGTCGCCCGCCTGGTGCGGGTGATCGGCGAGCTGCCCGGCGTCGACGTCGAGACGGAGAAGGAGGCGCTGGCGGAGCTGCTGGCCAGCTTCTCCGTCTACCGCACCTACCTGCCCGACGGCCGCGAGCACCTCGACGCCGCCGTGGGCGACGTCCGCGACCGCCGTCCCGACCTGGTCGCCGCGGTGGACGCGCTGCACCCGGTGCTGGCGCAGGCCGGCACCGAGGCGGCCACCCGGTTCGAGCAGACCAGCGGCCCGGTGATGGCCAAGGGCGTCGAGGACAGCGCCTACTACCGCTGGGCCCGGTTCGTGGTGCTCAACGAGGTCGGCGGCGACCCGGCGCGCTTCGGCAGCACCCCGGAGGAGTTCCACGAGGCGCAGGCGCGGCGGCTGGAGCGCAAGCCGGAGTCGATGACGACGCTCACCACGCACGACACCAAGCGCAGCGAGGACACCCGGGCCCGCCTGGCCGTCCTCGCCGAGGTGCCGACCGAGTGGGCGGACCTGGTCCGCGGCTGGCTGTCCCGCCACCCGCTGCCCGACCGGCCGCTGGCGCACCTGGTGTGGCAGAACCTGGTCGGCGCCTGGCCGCTGTCCCGCGAGCGGGCGCACGCCTACGCCGAGAAGGCCGCCCGCGAGGCCGGGCGGTCGACGACGTGGACCGACGTCGACGAGGCGTTCGAGGCGCAGCTGCACGCGATGGTCGACGCCGCCTTCGACGACGAGGCGACGAACCGCGAGATCGAGGCGTTCGTCGCGCGGATCGCCCCGGCCGGCCGGTCCAACGGGCTGGCGCAGAAGCTGCTGCAGCTGACGATGCCCGGCGTCCCGGACGTCTACCAGGGCACCGAGCTGTGGGACCACTCGCTCGTCGACCCCGACAACCGCCGCCCGGTCGACTACGACGAACGGCGCGCGCTGCTGGCCCGGCTCGACGGCGGGGAGGTGCCCGAGGTCGACGAGACCGGCGCGGCCAAGCTGCTCGTCGTCTCGCGGGCGCTGCGGCTGCGGCGGGACGACCCCGGGCTGTTCACCGGCTACACCCCGGTGGCCGCCACCGGGTCCGCCGCGCAGCACGTCGTCGCCTTCGACCGTGGGTCCGGAGAGCAGGGCGGCGCGGTGACCGTGGCGACCCGGCTGCCGGTCGCGCTGGCCGCCGGCGGCTGGGGCGACACCGCGCTGGCGCTGCCGACCGGCGCCTGGCGCGACGTGCTCACCGGCACGCGGGTCGTCTCCGACGCCGGCGGCGCGCCCGTCGGCGAGCTGCTGGCCCGGCTGCCGGTGGCCCTGCTCGTCCGAGAATGAGACGCAGGTCACGGCGGCGCCGGCCGGCGCCACCGTGACCTGCGACTCCCCCCGGCCGCCGGGCGCGGGCCGCCGCGGGGACGCCGGGCGACACGCCGTGACGGGTGGGGCGGGTGTGCCGTCTCGTGATGCGGCCGTTACCTTTGCCCCGCACGCGGGCCAATGACAGCCGCGTGCCGGAGCCGGTCCGCCGAACCCCGTCCGCCGGGCTCCGTTCCTCCTGCACAGCCAGGACGGGGGTGGGGGACCCACTTCGGCGCCTGCACCGCGGTCACGGGGGGACCGGACGCAGCGCCTCGGGGTGAAGCCGCGCTCTGCGCGGCCGGGGCACCGATCGCTCCGAACCCGACAGCTCACCTCGCAGGCGGCGGATCGGAGATCCCGCATGCGCACGTCCACGTCCCTGCTCCGCCGTGCCCTCGTGACGACCGGCGTGGCCGCGGCCGCGATCGGCGTCGCCGCCGGCCCGGCCTCGGCCGCCGCCCCCAACGACTGGGACGCCGTCGCCCAGTGCGAGTCCAGCGGCAACTGGAGCATCAACACCGGCAACGGCTACTACGGCGGCCTGCAGTTCAGCCAGTCCACCTGGGCGGCCTTCGGCGGCACCGAGTACGCCGCCCGCGCCGACCTGGCCACCAAGGCGCAGCAGATCGCCGTCGCCGAGCGCACGCTCGACGTCCAGGGCCCGGGTGCCTGGCCCACCTGCGGCAAGGGCCTGAACCCGGACGCCCCGGAGGCCGGCTCGCCGGCCGCCGCGCCCGCCCCGGCCGCGCCCGCCCCGGCCGAGCCCGCCCCGGCCGAGCCCGCCCCGGCCGCCCGGGCCGGGGAGTCCGCCGCCGGTGCCTCCGGCGGCTCGTACACCGTCCGGTCCGGCGACACGCTGGGCAAGATCGCCCGAGCCCAGGGCGTCAAGGGCGGCTGGAAGGCCCTCTGGTCGGCCAACAGCGGCACGGTCAGCGACCCGAACAATATCTACGTCGGGCAGGAGCTGCAGCTGCCGTGACCTGTGGCGGCGACCGGGGGACCCGCTCCCCCGGCCGCCGCTCGCGGTTGACCGCGCCCGCAGCGGGCAAGAGGGACCGGTCAGCCGCACTACCGCTGGGAGGCCCCCGCATGTCCGCACCCGTCGAGTTCGCCGTCTGGGCGCCCGTGCCCGAGCGCGTGCGCCTGCAGGTCGACGGCACGGTGCACGACATGCGCCGCGACGACGACGGCTGGTGGCGGGCCGAGGCCGAGGCCGGCCCGGAGTCCGACTACGGCTACCTGCTCGGCGACGACGACACCCCGCGTCCCGACCCGCGCTCGCGCCGCCAGCCCGACGGCGTGCACGGGCTGTCCCGTCGGTTCGACCCGTCGGCGTACGCGTGGGGCGACAGCGCCTGGACCGGGCGCCCGCTGGCCGGCGGCGTCGTCTACGAGCTGCACGTCGGCACGTTCACCCCCGAGGGCACCCTCGACTCGGCCATCGACCGGCTGGGCCACCTCGCCGACCTCGGCGTCGACTTCGTCGAGCTGCTGCCCGTCAACGGCTTCGACGGCACGCACAACTGGGGCTACGACGGCGTCCTCTGGTACACGGTGCAGGAGAGCTACGGCGGCCCCGCGGCCTACCAGCGGTTCGTCGACGCCTGCCACCAGCGCGGGATCGGCGTCATCCAGGACGTCGTCTACAACCACCTCGGCCCGTCGGGGAACTACCTGCCGCTGTTCATGCCGATCTTCTCGGAGGGCGGCGCGAACACCTGGGGCGAGTCGGTCAACCTGTCCGGGCCGGACTCCGACGAGGTCCGCCGCTACGTCCTGGACAACGCCCTGATGTGGCTGCGCGACATGCACGTCGACGGGCTGCGGCTGGACGCCGTGCACGCGCTGGTCGACGAGCGCGCCACCCACGTGCTCGAGGAGATGGCGCAGGAGGTCGACCGGCTCTCGGTCGCGGTCGGCCGGCCGCTCACGCTCATCGCCGAGAGCGACCTGAACGACCCCCGGATGGTCACCCCGCGGGTGGCCGGCGGCACCGGCATCCACGCCCAGTGGAGCGACGACTTCCACCACGCGCTGCACGCGACGCTCACCGGCGAGGGGCAGGGCTACTACGGCGACTTCGCCGAGGCCGGTCTCGCCGGGCTGGCCAAGACCCTCACCGGCGCCTTCTTCCACGACGGCACGTGGTCGAGCTTCCGCCGCCGCTCCCACGGCCGGCCGGTGGACACCGCGCGGCTGCCCGGGTGGAAGTTCCTCGGTTACCTGCAGGACCACGACCAGGTCGGCAACCGCGCCATCGGGGACCGCGTCTCGGCGACGCTGTCCCCCGGCCTGCTCGCCGTCGGCGCGACCCTGGTGCTCACCAGCCCGTTCACGCCGATGCTGTTCATGGGCGAGGAGTGGGGCGCCTCGACGCCGTGGCAGTTCTTCACCAGCCACACCGACCCGGACATCGGCCGCGCGACGGCCGAGGGCCGCAAGAACGAGTTCGCCGAGCACGGCTGGGACGCCGACGAGGTGCCCGACCCGCAGGACCCCGAGACCTTCCGCCGCTCGAAGCTGGACTGGTCCGAGCCCGGCCGGGAGCCGCACGCGCGGCTGCTCGAGGTGCACCGGACGCTGCTGGCGCTGCGCCGGCGGCACCCGGACCTGGTCGACCCGGACCTGTCGGCGGTCGAGGTCGGCTGGGACGACGACGCCCGGGTGCTCGTGGTGCACCGCGGCGCGCTGCGGGTGGTGGCCAACCTGTCCGGGGAGCCGCAGCGGGTGGAGCTGGACCGCCCGGCCACCGGGGTGCTGTTCGCGACCGCCGACGAGCCGTCCGTGGACGGCGCGACGGTGACCGTCCCGGCCGAGAGCGCGGCCGTCCTCACCAGCTGATGCGCCGGCTGCTCCCCTCCCCCGACGGGGCGGACCTGACCGACGACGACCTGGCCGAGGCCTACGCGCCGCCGCCCGGGCGCTCGTTGCGCGTGGACTTCGTCGCCTCGCTCGACGGCGCGGTGACCGTGGACGGCGTCAGCGCGGGACTCGGCTCGCCCGGCGACCGCCGGGTGTTCTCGACGCTGCGCGCGCTGGCCGACGTCGTCCTGGTCGGGCACGGGACGGCGGCCGGCGAGGGCTACGGCCCGGTGACGGCGGACTCGCCGGTCGGGCGGCGGCGCGCGGCGCTCGGCCGGGCGCCGGAGCTGCCGGTCGCGGTGGTGTCGCGCCGCGCCTCGCTCGCGCCCGGGGGCCGGCTGGCGCGGCCGCCCACGCTGCTGGTGACCTGCGCCGCGGCGGACGCCGGCCGCCGGGCCGCGCTGGCCGACGCCGGGGTGGAGGTGCTGGTGTGCGGGGACGCCGACGTGGACCTGCCGCTCGCGCTGGACCGGCTCGCCGACCGCGGCTTCGAGCAGGTGCTGTGCGAGGGCGGGCCGTCGCTGCTGTCGGCGGCGCTGGACGCGGGCGTCGTCGACGAGCTGGACCTCACCGTCTCCCCCGCGCTGGTCGGCGGGCAGGCCCGGCTGCTGGACCGGGCGCTGCGCGACGTCGTCCGCCCGCGGCTGGTGCAGGTGCTCGAGGAGGACGGCGTCCTGTTCACCCGCTACGCGGTGGACTGAGTCCCGCCACGCCACCCGTCCGGTCGACGGTGGTCTGCCGGTGCGGGGGTCCGCTGGTTGACTGACCTGCATGGACCTGCCCGTGCTCCCGCCGGTCAAGCCGATGCTGGCCAAGGCCACGACGAAGCTCCCGACGGGGGACGGGCTGTTCTACGAGCCCAAGTGGGACGGCTTCCGCTGCATCGTCTTCCGCGACGGCGACGAGGTGGAGCTCGGCAGCCGCAACGAGCGCCCGCTGACCCGCTACTTCCCCGAGGTCGTGGCCGCGGTCAAGGAGGCCCTGCCGGAGCGCTGCGTCGTCGACGGCGAGATCGTCGTGCCGCAGGGCGACCGGCTGCACTTCGAGTCGCTGCTGCAGCGCATCCACCCGGCGAAGTCGCGGGTGGACCTGCTGGCCGAGCAGACGCCGGCGCACTTCGTCGCCTTCGACCTGCTGGCCCTCGGGGACGAGTCGCTGATGGAGACGCCGTTCGCGCAGCGCCGGCAGCGGCTGCGCGAGGTGCTGGACCGCCGGCACGAGCGGGTGCACGTCACCGCGGTCACCCGGGACGCGGTGATCGCGCAGCGCTGGTTCGACGAGTTCGAGGGCGCGGGCCTCGACGGCGTCGTCGCCAAGGACGCCGAGCTGCCCTACGGCCCCGACCAGCGGCTGATGACCAAGGTCAAGCACGTGCGCACCGCCGACTGCGTGGTCGCCGGGTTCCGCTGGCACAAGAGCGGGCCGGTCGTGGGGTCGCTGCTGCTCGGCCTCTACGACGACGGCGGCCTGCAGCACGTCGGCGTCGCGGCGTCGTTCCCCATGGCGCGGCGGGCCGAGCTGGTCGAGGAGCTGGCGCCCTACCGGGCCCAGGCGCTCGACGGGCACCCGTGGCAGGACTGGGCGAACGCCGAGGTGCAGGAGAACGGCGAGCACCGGATGCCGGGCGCGCAGAGCCGGTGGAACGCGAAGAAGGACCTGTCCTGGGTGCCGCTGCGCCCGGAACTCGTCGTCGAGATCAAGTACGACCAGCTCGAGGGACGGCGGCTGCGGCACACCGGGCAGTTCCTCCGCTGGCGGCCCGACCGGACGCCGGAGAGCTGCACCTACGACCAGCTCGAGGTCCCGGTCCGCTACGACCTGGCCGAGGTGTTCAACGGGTGACCGGCACCTGCGGAATGCCCGGCGCGGCGCGCCTCCTACCGTCGTGAGCATGCGTCTGCGCCGCGGCGTCCTCGCCGCCTCGACAGGGCTGCTCCTGGCGGTCACCGGCTGTAGCTCCTTCTCGGACTCGGGCCCGGACTCGGCGGACTCCTCGTCGTCGGGCGCCTCCTCGACGCCGGCCGAGCCGGAGGCCGCGCCGATCACCTGGACCGACTGCGACGCGCAGATCACCGAGCTCATCGCCGGGACGCCGGGCAGCGAGCGCGACCTCGCCTTCGAGTGCGGCCGCACCGAGGTGCCCATCGACCACGACGACCCCGAGGGCGCGACGCTGCCGCTGTTCCTCGTCCGCGCGAAGCTGGCCGGACAGACCGACCGGATCGGCTCGCTGCTGGTGAACCCGGGCGGGCCCGGCGTCTCGGGGGCCGACCTCGGGTTGAGCCTGGCGCTGTCGCTGCCCGAGGACGTGCTGCGCCGCTTCGACCTGGTCGGCTTCGACCCGCGCGGCGTCGGCCTGTCCACGCCGGTGGAGTGCATCCCCGCCGAGCTCAAGGACCGCATCGTCGCCGCCGAGCCGCGGCCGACCACCCAGCAGCAGATGGACGACGTCCTCGCGCTCACCGACGAGGCCGCCGACGCCTGCGCCGAGGAGTACGGCGACGCTCTCGGCACGTTCAACACCGTCGCCACCGCGCGCGACATGGACCTGCTCCGCGAGTCGCTGGGGGACGAGCAGCTGACCTACCTCGGCTACTCCTACGGCACCACGCTCGGCTCCACCTACGCCGAGCTGTTCCCCGAGAACGTGCGCGCGATGGTGCTCGACGCCGCGGTCGACCCCGACGCCGACCCGCAGGCCGACGCCGAGGCCCAGGCGGCCGGCCTGGAGGCCGGGTTCGACGCGTTCGCCGCCAACTGCGTGGGCCTGGTGTCCGGGTGCCCGATCGGGAGCGACCCGCGGACGTTCGTGCAGGACCTGCTGACCGTGGCCGCGACCACGCCCATCCCGAGCAGCCGGCCCGGGGAGACCCGTACCGGGACGCCGGGGGTGGTCGTGGCCGCCGTGGTCGCAGCGCTCTACGACACCGGCTCGTGGCCACAGCTGTCGCAGGCGCTGGCCGCCGCGCGCAACGGCGACGCCGCGGGCCTGCTCTCCCTCGCCGACGCCTACAACGGCCGGCTCCAGGACGGCACGTTCACCAACCAGCTCGACGCCAACATCGCGGTCAACTGCGCCGACACCCCCGACGACGAGACCTTCTCGGAGGAGGAGGTGCTGCAGCTGGCGCAGGACTGGTCGCAGCGGTACCCGCTGTTCGGTGCCGGCGCCGCCTCCAGCCTCTACACCTGCGGCGTGTGGGACGCCGCGCGCACGCCGCTGCCCGAGCGGGACGCCGAGGGCAGCGCGCCGATCCTCGTCGTCGGCAACTCCGGGGACCCGGTGACGCCGCTGCCCGGCGCCGAGGAGATGGCCGAGGACCTCACCGCCGGCACGCTGCTGGTCTGGCAGGGCCAGGGGCACACCGCGTACCCGAAGTCCGACTGCGTCACCGCGGCGGTCAACGCCTACCTGATCGACCTCACGGCGCCGCAGGACGGGCTGACGTGCCCGGCCTGAGTCGCCCCGGACCGGGGAGCTGAGCGGATGGCGAGCAGCAAGGACGCGGTCACGCTGACCGTCGACGGGCACGAGGTGCGGGTCTCCAACCCGGAGAAGCCGTACTTCGCCGAGCGCGGCATCCGGAAGATCGACGTCGTCGAGTACTTCGTCAGCGTCGGCGAGGGGATCCTGTTCGCCCTGCGGGACCGGCCGACGACGCTGGAGCGCTGGCCCGGCGGCGTGTTCGAGGGCGCGCGGCTGTCGACCCGGATGGACAACACCGGCGACGCCTTCTACCAGAAGCGGGTGCCCAAGAACGCGCCCGACTGGGTGCCGACGGCGCACATCACCTTCCCCAGCGGGCGGACCGCCGACGAGATCGCGCCGGACTCGGTCGCCGTCGTCGCGTGGTGCGCCAACCTCGGCACGCTCACCTTCCACCCGTGGCCGGTGGACCGGACCGACGTCGAGTCGCCCAACCAGATCCGCATCGACCTGGACCCGCAGCCGGGCACCGACTTCGCCGACGCCGTGTGGGTCGCGCCGCACGTGCGGGAGCTGCTGCACGAGCTCGGCATGGAGGGCTGGCCGAAGACCTCCGGCGGCCGCGGGGTGCACGTGTACGTGCCGATCCAGCCGCGGTGGACGTTCACCGACGTGCGCCGCGCGGTGATCGCCTTCGGCCGCGAGCTGGAGCGCCGGCTGCCCGACCGCGTGACGATGTCGTGGTGGAAGGAGGAGCGCGGCGAGAAGATCTTCATCGACTACAACCAGATGGCCCGGGACCGCACGATCGCCTCGGCGTACTCCATCCGGCCCAAGCCGCACGCGCCGGTGAGCGCCCCGCTGGACTGGGACGAGCTGCCCGACGTCTCGCCGTTCGACTTCACCGTGCTCACCATGCCGGAGCGGTTCCGGGCGGTCGGTGACAAGCACGCCGGGCTGGCCGGGCACGCCTACTCCATCGAGCCGCTGCTCGAGCTCGCCGAGCGGCAGGCCGCGGACCAGGGCCTGGGCGACCTGCCCTATCCGCCGGACTACCCGAAGATGCCGGGCGAGCCGATGCGGGTGCAGCCCAGCCGCGCCAGGCGCCCCACCAGCGAGAACGCCTGATCCCGGCGCCGCCGAAGAGGCCGACGCGCTGCTCACGCCCAGCCAGGCCGCGGCGACCACCTGCAGACCGGCGAGCGACTGCCCGGACTCGCCTGTCCCGGGCAACGCCGTTCCAGCGGAGTAACGCCGACGACACGACGACGGACCCTCCCGTGAGTTCCCGTCATGAGCCGGGATCCCGACGGAAGGGCTCGCCATGGAGCTTCCCTCGCGCGCACCCCGAAGGCTGCGCCCGTCGCGCCCGGGGATCGGCGCGGCCGACCGCGACGACGGAACCGCCGGCACGACCCCCCGTCGGTGGCTGGCCACACGGATGGCCCACCCGGTCCGCGACCTCGAGCGGTCGGCGGCGTTCTACCGCGACCTCCTGGGCCTACGGCCGCAGGGTGGCTTCACCGGCCACGACGGCTACGACGGCCGGTTCTTCGCCCTGCCCCGGAGCGCGGAACTGGAAGTGACCACCGGACCGGCCGGCCCAGAGCGCGGCACGGAGGAGGACCTGCTCGTCCTCTACCTCCCGACGTTGGAGGAGGTCCACCGGACCGCGTCGGAACTCGAGGCCGCCGGCGCCATCGCTGTCGAGGCAGCCAATCCGTACTGGAACCGGTGGGGACGCACCCTGCTCGACCCGGACGGCAACCGCGTGGTGATCGCCGCGCCCTCGCCGGAGCCGATCAGCGCCGCGACCGTCCGCGTGGAGACCTACACGGGACCGCGGGAGAACCTGCGCGGGTCTTTCCGGCTGGCCGAGGACTCCCCCGACCAGCTGGCCGCGTACCTGCACGCCGGGCTGGTGCTGGTCGCCGTGTCCGCCTCGCAGATCGTCGGCCACCTGCAGGTGATCCATCGCGATGATGCCGGGCTCAGTGAGATCAAGAACATGGCGGTACAGGAAGACCTGCAGGGCCGCGGCATCGGCGCCCGCCTCGTCCAGGCCGCCGTCGACGTCGCCCGGCGGGACTCACGGACCGCCCTGGTGGTCGCCACGGCAGCAGCCGACGTCGGCAACCTGCGCTTCTACCAGCGGCAGGGATTCCGCCTGAGCTCCGTGGAACGGGATGCGTTCACCACTGCAACGGGCTATCCGCCGGGGATGCGCATCGACGGCATCGAGGTGCGCGACCGGGTGTGGCTGGACCGGCCGCTCCTCCAGCGGATGCCGCCGTCTCCGTCCCGGCCTCAGCCGTGAGTCGACCGCGCGCATGGGCGGCGCTGATCCTGGCGGCCGGATGCTTCGGCTTCGACACGACGCTGTCCTCGTACGTCCTTCGTCATCTCCGCGTGGCCGACCTCTTCCTCCTCGAGACCACGGTCGGCGCCGTCGCGGTGTGGGCGCTGCTCCTGGCCACCCAGGGCTTCCGGCGCCCTCGCAGCATTCGCCGGCTGGCTCTCCTCGGGCTGGTCGAGCCCGGCGCGGTGTTCCTGCTGTTCAACCTCGGGCTCACCAGGACCAGCGCGGTCAGCGCAGGCCTGCTGGCTGCCACCGACACGCTGATCGCCGTGGTTGCGGCCGTCGCCGTGCTGCACGAACGGCTGCCGGCCAGGGGCTGGGTGGCCCTGGCCGGCGGGACGGCGGGGACAGCGCTGGTGTCCCTCGGACCAGGCGGCGGAGAGGCCTCGCTCACCGGCAACCTGCTCGTACTGGCGGGCTCGGCTGTCGGAGCGAGCTACTTCCTCATCGGCCGCCGGCTCCCGGCAGACGACACGACGCTGAGCGGAACGGCCTGTCAGCTGCTGGCCGGGTGCGGCATGGCAGTGACCTACACCGCCGTCAGCTGGCCGACGCAGGGCTCGGCGCTGCCGTCCGCGCCCGCCGGCCTCGTGCTCGCCGCCGTCGCGGCCGGCATCGTCGGGACCGCCATTCCCTTCTACCTGCTCAACCGCGCCCTCGAGACGACATCGGCCTCCACCGCGGCACTGGTCCTCAACCTCGTCCCCGTGTTCGCGGTCGCCACCGCGGTGCTCCTGCTCGGAGAGAGCCTGCGGCTGCCCATGCTCCTCGGCGGTGGCCTCATCCTCGCCGGCCTGGTCGTGCTGGCCAGGTCAGAGGCCGGACAGCCGGGGAACGATCAGCCGCCCCAGGAGGTCACCGAGACTTCCCCGCACACGTCGGTCCCCTGCCCCGCCGAAGCGCCGGCTCCTTTCTGCTGAGCGGAGCCCGGCCGCTCTCGGCTCCTCGGCGTCCGGTTCGCCGGTTCCCGCGCCGGCGCTCCGCCGTGGAACGGGATCGAGCCGCCAGGCGGCTCGGCGAGGATCCGAGGTCGGCTCCGAGGTGCCGGCCATGACGCACCGCTGACGACCCGGCCCGGCGGCCGGCGATGCGCTGGAGGCCCACCGACGACCGGATCCGGAGCGTCACGGTCCGTTCGCTTCGTCCCACGCCGGCTGCGACGCGTCCCGGGAGGACCGGAGGTCGGCGCGTCCGACCGACCGTGGTCCTCGCCGCGCCAACGGTCAGGCCACCTGCAGGATGTCGTCCTGCGGAACTCCGTGCGCACCGGCGTAGGCGTAGGGATGGGTGAACGCATAGCCGGCGCAGTCGGCCTCCACGTCCAGTTGCAGGCAGGCACCGGAAGCCCAGTTCCACACGACGACGACCGCGCCGCTGGTCTCCCGGTCCCAGAGCAGCGTCACTTCGACGGGGCCCTGCTCGCGCTTGTCCAACTCCAGGACCCGGCGCCTCTGACCGGTGCTCTCTCTCATGGCCCGCACCCCCAGGTTCTGGACGGAGATTCGGCGGCCGAGCGGCTCATCGCATCTGTCTCCGCTGTGCCTTCGGGGTTACACCATCCGGCCCGGATCGTCGGCGGCCGCAGGGAACGTCGACTGGAGTGCAACGCCGGGAACTGATGGCGGACTACACCCGCATGACGACGGCCGAGATGTCGCGGGGTCGGCTGCAGGTCTGCGCCGACCGGGTGGCCCTGCGCGTGCACGACGCGCGGCGCGATCGCCTCGCAGGCATCTGGCTGCCGGGTTCCCGCCGGACGTGGGCCCGGGCGACCGACGCGCTCTGGCGGCCCAGGGGCGACGGCGCTCGCGGGGCGATGCAGCGGCTGACCGGCCCCGAGGCGGTGGAGCGGTCACCGCGGCGCCGGCGCGGCGAGCCGGGGCCCCCGCTCACCGAGCAGGACCTGGACCGCGTGCTGACGGCGGCGCGGGCGACGCCCAGTTCGCTCGCCGCGCCCGAGTGAGAGGAGCGAGTCGTGGGCTCACCCGACGGGGTCGCCGTTGCCACGGACACGTCCGCGGACCACTTCGTCGCGGCGGACCAGTCGTTCGTCCATGTGACGGGCGCCCATCCCCTGCTCGGCCGTCTCGCCCGCTGCGACGCCCACGAGGGGCCGACGTACCTGCCCGGCGACCTGCCCGGCGAGGACGCCGTGTACGTCACCACGGTGCCCCGCGGCCGGCCGCGCGCAGCGTCGATCAAACGGATCGCCCTGGACGGTGACCGGGTGGATCTGGAACCGGAGCGGATCACCGTGACATCCGCGGATGCGGTGATGCCCAACGGGATGACCGCATGGCGGGGGCGGCTGCTGGTGTGCGAGCAGGGGGACATGGCGCGGCCCGCGCGCCTGTCCCTGCTGGACCCGGTCACCGGGGCCGCGACGACCGTCGTCAACACATCCGGGTGGGCAGCGCTCAACTCGCCGAACGACGTGGTCGTCGGGCCCGACGGCTGCATCTGGTTCACCGATCCGTCCTACGGACACCTGCAGGGTTTCCGCCCCCCTCCGCAACTGCCCGACGCCGTCCACCGGTTCGACCCGGCGACCGGGCGGGAGCACACCGTCGCCGACGATCTCGACAAGCCCAACGGGCTCGCGTTCTCACCCGACGGCAGTGCCCTGTATGTCGCCGACAGCGGCGCCGAGCACGAACCGGGCAGCTGGGCACCCGAGCGCCCGCACCACGTCTACGCCTACGACGTCGCCGCGGGAACCGGGCTGGGCTCGCGGCGGGTCGTGGACGTCACCCCGGCGGGCACCCCGGACGGGCTCGCCGTCGACGAGGCCGGCCGGGTGTACGTCTGCTGCCCCGAGGGCGTGCGGGTGCTGACCCCCGACGGGACCCTGCTGGGCCGGATCGCCGTGCCGGGCGCGGTCAACCTCACCTTCGGCGGTCGCGACCGCGACCGGCTGTTCATCACCGCCGACACGGCCGTCTGGATGGCCGTGCTGAACACGAGAGGAGCGTGACCGGCATGGCCGCGGTCCGCACACGCAGGGTCATCGAGGGTGCCGGGGTCGACGCGGTGCTGGCCGCGGCCGAGCGGCACGCGAGGGAGCACGGGTACCGCGTGGTCATCGCGATCGTCGACTCCTCCGGCCGGCTGCTCGCGCTGCGCCGTACGGAGGGCAGCCAGGCGGCCAGCGACCAGGTGGCCATGGACAAGGCGCGGACCGCCGCCGTCTTCGTGCGGCCCAGCCGCGAGATCGAGCAGCAGGTCACCGACGGCCGGCTGGGTGCCCTGGCGCTGCACGGTGCCCGCGCGCTCACCGGCGGGGTGCCGCTCGTGGCCGCCGGCGAGGTGGTCGGCGCGATCGGCACCAGCGGGGAGACCCCCGACGAGGACGAGGCGGTCTCCCTGGCCGGAGCAGCCGCCGGGTTCGCCACGACGACGGTCCCCGCGCTGAGCTTCTCCGCCGCTCAGCTGGCCCTGCAGGCGGTCGCCGACGCGGCGACCGCGCGGGGAGTGGCGCCCGTGGCTGCGGCGGTCGACGCCGGCGGCGACCTGGTCTGCCTGTGGCGGCCGGACGCGGCGCAGGTCGCCAGCGTCGGGGTGGCCACGGACAAGGCACGCACCGCCGCGCTCTTCCGTCGGCCCAGCCGGGACTTCGAGCAACAGGCCTCCGGTGGTCGCCCCTCGGCGCTGCACCTGGCCGGCGCCGTCCCGCTGCAGGGTGGCATGCCGATCGTCGTCGACGGTCACGTCGTCGGCGCGGTCGGGGTCAGCGGGGCCTCCTCGGCCGACGAGGACCAGGAGCTGGCCGAGATCGGCCGGGACGCCGGTCAGCGGGCGGCCTCCGGCGGAGGTCGGGACGCCGTGTTCATCTCCGACGCCGAGCTGACGCAGAAGTTCCAGGACGGGGGCCTGCTCGTCGACGCGGGTCGCTACAAGGTCGACGCGGGCCGGCGCACCGCGCCCGGCGCGGTCGAGTACCACGCCGGCGTCGTCGACGTCATGCGGGTCGTCCGGGGACGGGCCAAGGTCGTCACCGGCGGCACGCTGCACTCCCCCCGTGAGGTGGCCCCCGGAGAGCTGCGGGCGGACTTCATCGACGGCGGCGCCGCCCACGAGCTCGGCGAGGGCGACGTGCTCGTCGTCCCCAGCGGCGTCCCGCACCAGTTCGTCGACGTCTCCGACCCCTTCCTGTACTTCGTCACCAAGGTGGTGACCTGGCCATGACCACCGTCACCCGACCCAGGCCGGCGGCCGCGGGGGTACCGCGCCCGTCGCAGCCGCTGCCCGGTCCGGCCGTTGCGGTCGTCGACCTGCAGACCGACGAGGGGGCCGCGTCGGTCGGCGCGACCTGGCGCTACAGCGACGCGCGGATCGAGGAGATCGACTTCGTCGCCGTGGGCTCCCCGGGAGACCCCCTCGGCCCCGGCGACGTCCCCAACCGGACCTTCGACGTGCTGCCCCACGCCGGTGCCGCCGACTTCGACGACTCGGGCTGGCGGGTGCTCCGCCCGGCCGACACCCGGCTGCGGCTGGCCGGCGGGCGGGTCTGCTTCAACTGGTACCGGCTGGCGGTGACCATCCCCGAGCGCATCGGCGGCATCGACCCGACCGGCTGCACGGTCGTCTTCGAGGTGGTCGTCGACGACTACGCCGAGGTCTGGGTCGACGGCCGGCTCCCCGTCGCCCTCGGCGACGTCGGCGGGCAGGTGGTGGCCGGGTTCAACGCACCCAACCGGGTGGTCCTCACCGAGGATGCCCGGCCGGGACAGACCTTCCGGCTCGCGGTGTTCGGCGCCAACGGCCCGATCTCCGCCTCGCCGCGCAACTACATCTGGCTGCGCACGGCCGTGCTCGACCTCTACCGCCCCGAGCAGGCCCGCTCCACCGAGGTGGTGGAACTCGGCGTGACCCGGGGTGCCGCCGGCCTGGACCCTGTGCTGGACCGCGACGCACCGCTCGAGCGGGTCGCCGCGGGCTTCCCGTTCACCGAGGGCCCGGTGTGGACCGCCGACGGCGCGCTGCTGTTCAGTTCGCCGAACACCAACCAGATCTACCGGTGGAACCCGCGCGGGTCGGTGTCGGTGTTCCGCTCGCACAGCGGCTACAGCGGCCCCGACATCGGCCGCTTTCCCCAGCCGGGATCCAACGGGCTGACCTTCGACCCGCAGGGGCGCCTCACGGTCTGCGAACACGGCAACCGGCGGGTGCTGCGCGTCGAGCCGCACGGCGACACGACCGTCCTCGCCGACCGCTACCAGGGCCGTCGGCTCAACAGCCCCAACGACCTCGTCTACCGGTCGGACGGAACGCTGTTCTTCACCGATCCGCCGTTCGGCCTGCCCGACGCCCACGACGACCCGGCCAGGGAGCTGCCCTTCAGCGGCGTCTTCGCGGTCCGCGACGGCGGAGTCCGGCTGCTCACCGACGCGCTGAGCGGCCCCAACGGCATCGCCCTGTCCCCCGACGAGCGCACCCTGTACGTGGGCAACTGGGACCGGGCCGCCACGGTCGTCATGCGCTACGACGTGGCCGCCGACGGCTCCCTGTCGGGCGGACGGGTCTTCGCCGACCTGACCGCCGCGGAGGACGAGGACTCCATCGACGGCCTCAAGGTCGACCGTGACGGCAACGTCTACGTCTGCGGACCGTCCGGGATCTGGATCCTCACACGGCAGGGACACCATCGCGGCACGCTGCACCTGCCGGAGAGCCCGCACAACCTCGCGTGGGGCGACGCCGACGGCCGCGCCCTCTACATCACCGCGCTCACCAGCATCTACCGGATCCGCACCCGGGTGCGGGGCATCCGGCCGGTCGACGAGGAGGACCGATGAGCACGGGACTGGACGTCGGCGCGGTGCTGCCCGACTTCGAACTGCCCGACGACGGCGGGACCAAGCGGCGGCTCTCCGAGCTGCAGGGCGACGACGCCCTGGTGCTCCAGCTCGGCCGCGGCGAGCACTGCCCGCGGGAGCACCAGCACCACAAGGAGCTGCTCAAGCTGCAGGAGCTGGTCCCCGTGGCGTTCACCGGGCTGGTGACCGTGCTGCCGAACAACCTGCACGACACCAACAAGATGAAGATCACCACCGGCGCCTGGTGGACCTCCCTCTCCGACGGTGACCTGGAGGTCCAGCGCGCCCTGCGGATCGACGAGTACACCGATCCGCACCACCCGGCCACCGTGCCGCACACCGTCGTCCTCGCCCCCGGCCTGGTCGTCGACCGCGTGTACTGCGGTTACTGGTTCTGGGGACGGCCGTCGGCCTACCAGCTGTGGCAGGACCTGCAGGACCTGTTCCGCCGGACCAAGCCCGACTTCGACCCCACCACCGACGAGGCGCGGGCGGCCTGGCAGCGGTCCCGGGCCTCCTGACGGCACGTCTCCCCAGATCATGGACGCCGAACGCTCCGCCGGCCGCTGGCCTGAACGGGGGTGACAGCCACCATGTCAGAGGTCTGGAGCCTCGGCGTGCCCGCCGGGGAGAAGGTGCTGCGCACGGTGCTGGTCTACGCGGCGGTAGCGCTGCTGCTCCGGGTCGCCGGCAAGAGGAACCTCGCGCAGCTCAACACGTTCGATCTCGTGGTCGTTCTGCTGCTGTCCAACGTCGTCCAGAACGCGCTGATCGGCCCGGACAACAGCCTGACCGGGGGGCTGCTGGCCGCCGCCGTCCTCCTGGGGACCAACGCCGTGGTCGTGCGGGTGGTCTCCCGCTCGGACCGAGCGGTCCGCCTGTTCGAGGGCCAGGACGTGCCGCTGGTCAAGGAGGGCCGCTTCCTGGACCGGTCGCTACGCCGCGAGGGGCTGCGCCGCGCCGACGTGGAAGCAGCCCTGCGTGCCCAGGGGGCCGACGGGGCCGACGATGTCGCCGAGGCGAGCCTGAGCCCCGGCGGCAGCATCGTCGTCTGGCTCCGACCGCCGCGCATGGGCGCCACCCGGGCCGACGTCGATGCCCTCCACCGCCACCTCGACGCCGTTCAGCGGAGGATCGCCGGCACCCCCGTCGACGGCAGGGACCCCGCCGCATGACGCGGCGCGCCGCCCGGCGACGGCATAGGCCGTCCACCGACGCTCCGCCATCGAGTTGCAGAAGGGCTCGATCTCCGTGACGGTCACCGCTCGACTCCCCGTCCCGCTCCCACGCGAGGGGCGGGAACCGCGCGATGCCCTCAACTGCGTCCACCCCGCCACGCTGCGAGCCGACGGGTCCCCGCGCAGCCACGGCGTCCGGGTCGGCGTGGACGGTGAGCACGGGCTCGTGTGCACCTCGGACACGACGGGGAAGGCGAAGGACATGCGCCGCGACCCGCGGGTCTCCCTCCCGGTCGTGGACTCCGCGAACCCCTCCCCGATGGCAGGCCGGCGAGGTCGTGTTCTCGGGGAGCGCTCGGACCACGACGGCCGGTACACGGACCCGATCGGCATCGCGTACACCAGCGCGCCCTCCCCCAGCCGCTCAGCCGACCGGATCTGCTGCGTCATCGGCGTGGAGGAGGCCGCCGCGCGCGGTCGGCGTCCACCATCGCCCCGGACGAGCCCGGTCCGGCGCAGCCACCTCATGACAGGCGCCGGCGCGCCGGGCCGGATCGGAGACGAGATGCCATGGACGACCGACGAGGCGACGTGATCGCGCCGGCGGAGGCCGACGCCCGGGACTTTCCGCGGCCGGCAGCCGAGGCGGAGCGCATCGAGCCCGCGCCCCGGCGGGTGAGGGCCACCCTGGGCGGCCAGACGGTCTTCGACACCACGCGGGCGCGATACGTGTGGGAGTTCCCGTACTACCCGCAGTACTACATCCCCCTCGAGGACGTCGATCCCCGCCTTCTGGTCGACGAGGGGCACGACCAGCACCTCACGCGCGGAACGGCGCGTCGGCACGGGCTTCGTGCCGGTGGCGAGGAGCGCCCCGGCAGCGTCCGGGTGTTCGGGGCCGGCGCACGGGACGGGATCGCGGGCACGGCCCGGTTCGACTGGGACGCCCTCGACGCCTGGTACGAGGAGGACGAGCAGGTGTTCGTCCATCCCCGCAACCCCTACGTCCGCGTCGATGCCCTGCGTTCCCATCGGCACGTGCGCGTCGCCCTCGACGGCCACCTGCTCGCCGACACCAGCACTCCCGTGCTGCTCTTCGAGACCGGACTGCCCACCCGGTACTACATCGACCGCACCGATGTGGCCGCCGCCGAGCTCAGCCGCACCCCGACCCGGACGGCGTGCCCGTACAAGGGCGTGACGTCGGACTACTGGTCGCTACGGGTCGACGGCGACCCCCCGGAGGAGTACCGGGACATCGCGTGGTCCTACTCGTTCCCCACCCACCAGGTACTGCCGATCGCGGGCCTCATCGCGTTCTACAACGAGAAGGTCGACATCGAGCTCGACGGCGTCGTGCTCCCTCGACCGCACACCCGGTTCGTCTGAGCGGGCCGGTGGGCCCCGACCTCAGCCGGTGGCACCGCCGAGGTCTCGCCGCCGCTGCGTCTGCTCGTGCTCCTACAGATCGAGCGTCACCGGCGAGGTGGGCCGAGCACTGCAGAGCAGCACGACATCGCCGCTCGGCTCGTCGAGCGGCTCCGTGACGTACTCGACCGCGCCGTCGACGAGGGCGGACTCGCAGCTGTGGCACACGCCGCTGCGGCACGACCACCGCACGCCGACGTCGCAGGCCTCGGCGAGTTCCAGCAGGCTGGCGAATCGCTCCGGATCGCAGGCGGCGGTCACCCCGGCCCGGGAGAAGGTGACCGGCCAGCCTGCTGCGGACGGCGGCGACGGTGGGTGCGGGCGCCCGGTCACGAGGCTGTCGAGGCGAGGATCGGCGCGGGCGCTGGTGCCGGTGCCGAAGGACTCCACGTGCACGGCGGCGGCGGGCAGCCCGAGGCCGGCCAGCATCTGCCGCACCTCCGCGGCGAAGCCGTCGGGGCCGCAGACGTAGGCGGAGAAGGACCGGCCGATGCCGAGGTCGGACAGGGCCTCGAGTGGGAGCCGGCCGTCGGCGTCCCCGACCCCGGCGGCCTGCGCCGCGGTGTAGCGGACGTGCCGGACGGCGGCCGGCATGGCCGCCAGCGCGGCGTCCGCCTCGGCCGCCAGGGAGTGCTCGGCCGGTGAGCGGGCCACGTGCACCCAGACCAGGCGGCGCTCCGGCCGGACGGCGGCCTGCGCGCGCAGGCACGCCAGCAGCGGGGTCACGCCGATGCCGGCGCTGATCAGCGCCACGGGGCCACTGCCCGCCGGATCGAACCCGACCCCACCCCGGGGCGCCCCGACCTCCACCGTCGCTCCGACGGCGAGCCCGTGCACCAGGGCGCTGCCCCGGCCGTCACGCTTGACGGACAAGCGCAGCTCCGGACCGGCGGGAACCGACAGCGAGTAGCTCCGCACGACGAGCCCGGCCCCGTCGCGCAGCCGCACGGGCACGAACTGGCCGGGCAGCCATGACGGCGGAGCCGTGCCGTCTCCGGGGGCCAGGTACACCGACAGCACGTGCGCCGACTCCCGTACCAGCCGCGTGACCGTGAAGTCCCGGAACCCGGCGTACGCCGGCCGGGCCGCCGGCTGCGCGGCCAGCCCCGGGTTGCCCGGGCGGTCGCCCGCGGCGAGAAGCGCCCGGAACGACCATCGCCAACCCTCCGGCAAGGCCGGGATGCCCAGGGCCGCGCGCAGCGACGCCTCGTCGCGGTCGGCGGTGTACAGCAGGGCGGACACCCGCCGCACGCTCAGGCCCCGCGGGTCGCGGTGCACCAGGCGGATCGAGTCGCCGGCGCCGACCTGCCCCTCCTGCAGCACCCGCAGGTAGAACCCCGGCCGCCCGTGGCCGGTCAGCAGCGCCGGCATCCGCGGCTCGCCGAGCCGCAGGCCGACCTTGAAACAGGTGACCCGCGGCTGGGTCACCTCGAACACCGCCGTGCCGATCGCGAGCCGGTCCCCGATGCAGACCTCGCTGTCCGAGAGACCGTCCACCGTGAAGTTCTCCCCGAACGTCCCCTCCTCCGGCAGCAGCCGCCCGAGCTCCCGCTCCCAGTGCACGTACGAGTCGCGCTGGTAGACGAACACCGCCCGGTGCTCCCCGCCATGGCCGGCCAGGTCCGCCTGGGCATCACCCACGACGTTCAGGCGCCCCACTGCGCGCCGTCCGGCGGTGGGGCTCTTCCAGATCGCGGTACGGACCACGCGGCCGCGCCAGGTGACCTCCCGCGGCTGTCCCACGCACACCGCCAGCAGCTGCCCTGCGGGGCCCATGCCTGCACTGTCACCCGCGGATGGCGGCCGTTACAGGGCGGGGCCGTCGCCGGGGACCGACAGAACCGGGCACGCCCGCCCCGAGGACGGCGGTAACGCAAGGAGGCCATCGGAGGACACAACGAAGTGACCACTCCGCAGGCTCCACCCACCGGTGCCGCGCAGACGGCTCGCGCCCCCCGGCCGCCACGAATCCGCCTGGACGGCCGGCGCCGCCGGCGATGGACGTGGCTCGCGGCGGTGGTGCTCGCGGTCCTCGCCGCGGTGACCCTGCTGTGGTTCCAGCCGCAGAAGCTCCTCTACGACGAACGGGTCCACGAGCCGCCGCCGAGCGCCGCCGGGTCGTCGCAGGCGCCCGGACCCGACGCGGCCCCGGTAGAGCTCGCGTCGGGCACCTTCATCTCGCGAGAGCACCCCACCCGTGGCACCGCCCGGGTCCTCCGGCTGGCCGACGGGCGCGTCGTCGTCCGGCTGGAGGGGTTCGCGACGACGAACGGGCCCGCGCTCGTCGTCTGGCTGTCGAGGAATCCGGCGCACGGCATCGATGACGCGTTCGACGACGGCCACGCCGACCTGGGACCGCTCAAGGGCAACGTCGGAGACCAGAACTACCTCGTGCCGGCCGGCGTCGATGCCAGCGGTTACACGAGCCTGGTCGTCTGGTGCGCCCGCTTCCACGTCTCCTTCGGCGCCGCCGATCTCACACCGGCGTCCCGGCAGCAGCCGCCGGGCTCCTCGACCGGCAGCTGAGGAGCCGATCACCGTGATGGAGCGGGCCGAGGTGCGGACGAGCTCTGGGTGAGCACCGTGAAGCGCATGCAGGCCGGAGGTCCTCCGGGGCGGAACATCCGCTGTGATCAGCTGGTCGAGCTGGTCACGGACTACCTGGAGGGGGTCCTGGACGAAGCCACGATGGCCGAGTTCGACGCCCACCTGGCCCAGTGCTCAGGCTGCGCGGAGTACCTGGACCAGATCCGTTCCATCGCACGGAGCCTCGCCCGGCTCCCCCTCGACGCGCTCTCGGCGCGCGCACGGGCCCGGTTGCTGGCGGCCTTCGATCAGCTCCACTCCTGAGCCTCGGCATCAGCGGCGCACCGGCTCGGACGACTCGACGTCGAGCAGCTCCAGGCCGAGATCGCGCATCCGGTCGAAGATCGCGTACAGAACGGCCGAGTCGACGCAGACACCGGACAGGACGGTGAGCCCGTCGGCCGCGGTGAGGGTCAACGGCTCGAACGCCGCGGCGAAGCGATCGGAGAGCACACCCCTGACGGTGATCCGGTAGAACCGCTCGCCCATGACGCCAGGGTCGCTCTAGCGGTCGCCGCAGTCGTGTACTCCCCCGTCGATCTCACCCGGGTGAGATCCACGGCGGAGCGAGGCACCGCAGCCATCGGCCGCGCGAGGCTGGCGAACAGCCGTCCCGGGGAGGGAAGATGCCTTCGCTCGACGTCCAGGCGGTACCCGTCGACACCCTGCCGCCAGCCAGTCCCCCGTCACCTCATCCGGACCTGCTCGCCCGTCTGCGCGCCGGGGACACCACCGCGTTCGCCGCGATCGTGGACGAGTGGTCCCCCGTCATGCTCCGTGTCGCGCAGCGTCACGTCCACGACCGGCAGGCCGCCGAGGACGTGGTCCAGGAGACGTGGCTGGGCGTCCTGACCGGGCTGGCACGCTTCGAGGGACGCGCGTCGGTGCGAAGCTGGGTGTTCGCCATCCTGCTCAACCGGGCCCGGTCCCGCCGGACCCGGGACGCCCGCGTGCTGCCGTCCTCCGCCCTGACCGACACCGAGCCCTCCGGCGCGACGGTGGACCCCACCCGGTTCCAGGGACCGCACGGCGCTTCCCCCGGCCACTGGACCTCGGCCGGGGCGCCGCGGCCCTGGCATCAACCCGAGGACAACATGCTGGACCGGGAGATCAGCCAGGTGGTCGCCCAGGCCCTCGACCGGTTGCCGGAGCGGCAGCGCCTGGTCGTCGAGATGCGCGACGTGCAGGGCATGTCCAGTGAGGAGACCTGCGCTGCGCTGCACCTCTCCCCCGGAAACCAGCGCGTGCTGCTGCACCGTGGTCGTGCGGCGGTGCGAGCAGCACTCGAGGCCTACCACGACACGTGAGCCTCGCCGCATCCTGTGGCGCAGCCCCAGCCCTTCCGTCCGGCTCAGGAGCGCAGATGGCCGACCTCCGGGACAAGGCGGTGCTGGTCACCGGGGCGGCGTCCGGGATCGGCCGGGCCAGCGCCATGGCGTTCGCCCGGGCCGGTGCCTCGCTCGCCCTGGTCGACGTCGATGAGGAGCAGCTGGTCCGCACGGTGGGCCTCGTCCGACAGGCGGGTGCCCAGGCCGAGGCGATCGTCGCCGATGTCACCGACCTCGATGCCGTGGCCCTGGCCGTGCAACGCACCGTTCATCGCTACGGAAAGCTGGACGCCGCGCACAACAACGCGGGCGTGGCCGGGCCCTTCGTGCCACTGGACGAGTACCCGCCCGAGGAGTTCCTGCGCGTGTTGCAGGTGGACCTGGTGGGCGTGTGGCATTGCATGCGCGCCGAGATCGCGCAGATGCGCAGGCAGGCCGGCGGCGCGATCGTCAACACCTCCTCGATGCTCGGTGGCGCGGCGATGCGCGACAACAGCGCCTACATCGCCGCCAAACACGGGGTGAACGGCCTGACCCGGGCGGCCGCACTCGAGGTGGCCGACGCCGGCATCCGGGTGAACGCCGTGGCACCGGGGGTGACCAGGACGGCGATGACCTCCGCTGTGTCCGACGAGCTGCTGCGCAGCGTTCCGCTGTCCCGGATCGCCGAACCGGACGAGATCGCCGCGGCCGCGGTCTGGCTCTGTTCTCCACGGGCGTCCTACGTCACCGGCACGGTCCTGGCCGCCGACGGCGGATGGCTGGCCGGATGAGCGCCGCGGGGGCGGGCGGCGTCCCACGGACCCTGAAGCGCCAGCTTCGGTTCCCGAGACGGCGGCCATGTCGGTGGGGGTGATGGCGCCCACGCTGGCGATGTCGGTCACCGGTGTGGCGGCCGCGCAGCAACTGGGTCGAGCGGCACCGCTGGCCTTCGTCTTCGCCGGCCTGGGCGTGGGCCTGGTGGCCTACGGCTTCGTCCGGCTCTCCCGGGAGTTCCGCTCGGCGGGGTCGGTGTACGCCTTCGTCGGGCGGGCGCTGTCGCCGCGCTGGGGATTCGTCACCGGCTGGGCGCTGCTGGGCACCTATCTGGTCTTCCCGACCGTGTCCATCGTCGGGGTGGCCGTCTTCGCGCGGGCCTTCCTGCTCTCCACCGGTCGTGCCGCCGAGGTCGACTGGTACCCGTTGGCGGTGGTCGGATGGGTGGTGATCGGGCTCCTCGCCGCTCTCGGCATCCGCCCGACCACGCGGTCCCTGCTGGCCCTCGAGCTGGCGTCGGTCCTGCTCATCCTGGCACTGATGACCGTCGTCGTCGTCCGGCTGGGCATCGGCACGACGCCGGTCGCCGGCCGGGGTGGCCGGTCGGGGCGGGTCTTCTCCCTGCCCCCCGGAACGGGAACCGGTCCGCTTGCGCTCGCCGCCACCTCCGGGTTCCTCGCCTTCGCCGGTTTCGAGTCGGCCGGCTCCCTCGGTGAGGAATCCGTGCTCCCGCGGCAGCAGATCCCGCGGGCCATCTGGGTGTCGGTCGTCTTCGGTGCGCTGTTCTACGTGGCCTGCATGGTCACCCAGTCGCTGGGGTTCGGACTGGACGCCGCGGGGGTGCGCGACTTCAGCGCATCGCAGGCGCCGTTGGGTGATCTCGCCCTGCACTTCGTCGGCCGCCCGCTGGCTGCGGCCCTGGATGCCGGTGCGGTGCTCAGCGCGGTCGCCGCCGGGCTCGGCGAGGTGACCGTCGGTGCTCGGATGGTGTTCGCCTTCGCCCGCGACGGTCTGCTCCCGCGGCGGCTGGCCGCGGTGTCGCGATCCGCAGGCGTGCCGACCGCGGCGTTGGCGGTGGAGATGGTCGTCGCGCTGCTGCTGCTCACCGCCTTCCGTCTGGCGGGCACCGCACCGCTGGACGTCTTCTTCTACCTGGCCACGCTCGGCGTGCTGAGCCTGCTGGCGATGTACGTGCTGACCAACCTCGCCGCCGTGCACCGGCTGGGCGTCACGGGGTCCCGATGGGAGATGCTGGTGCCGCTGGCCGGGGCCGGGATGGCCGGCTACGTGCTGTACCGCAACGTGTGGCCGGTCCCGCCGGCACCGTTCCGCTGGTTCCCCTGGGCGGTGCTGGCGTGGCTGGCCGCGGCGGTGGTCACGACCGTGGCCGTCCCCGACCTGCTCGCCCGGGTGCGCGGCGGCCTGGCCGCGGTCGGCGACGGAAGCTCAGAGCAGACCCAGTGACCGTGCACGCAGCACCGCCTCGTCGCGGGAATCCACGCCGAGCTTGCGGTAGATCGCCCGCAGGTGGGTCTTCATCGTGTTCGGGCTGACGAACAGCGAGCTCGCCAGCTCGCGTTGCGACAGCCGGGTGGGGAGCAGAGCGAGGATCGCCCGCTCCCGCCTGGTGAGCTGCTCGGCGGCCTCGCCCCGGGGCGGGCGGCTCGCTCGCTGGGCGCGCTGCTCCCGGTCGAACCAGTCCCGGACGATCGGGCCCGGGTCCTGGCAGGCCCCCAGCACCGCGGCGGCCTCGGCCAGCAGGCGCTCGCCGCCCGGCCCGCCGTCTCGCCCGGCGCGGCGGGTCGTCTCCGCCGCGGTGATCAGCGCCGCGGCGCGCTCGACGCGCCCGGCACCACGATTGCTCAGCTCGGCGGCGGCCGCGGCGCGCTTCGCCGCGTCGTGCCAGCGGCCGTGCCCGGCGGCCAGCCGCGCGGCGGCAAGGCTCGGGAACATCGCGACGAAGTGGGTGTCGATGAGCCCGTCCGCGACGAGCGCGTCGGCCTCCCGCAGCAGGTCCTCGGCCGCCGGCAGGTCGCCGGTGAGGACGGCGAGGAGGGCCTGGGCGCCGAGGGCGTAGATGCGTGCCAGTCGGTTGTCCGTGTGCTCGGCGCCGGCGGCGGCCCGGCGGAGCCGGTCGCCCGCGTGCGGTGTCCCGCCCAGCCACAGGGCGCAGACCCCGGAGAGCAGGTCCTGGACCGTGACCAGGAACGGATCGGTCAGTCGGCCCTGGACCACGGCCAGCCGCTCCGCGGCCAGCGGCACGTTGCCGGCCTTGAAGGTGTGCAGGGCCCGCAGCACCTGCACGTGGCCGTCGCCGGCGGCCCCGCGGGCGGCCGCCGCGAGAGCGGCGCCGGCCTCATCGAGCCGGCCCCGGTCCAGATGCAACCAGACCTGGGCCACCGTCAGCCGGGCGTCGCCGGCCACCCGTGAGAGCGGCAGACCGTTCAGCCAGGCCTGGACCGAGTGCAGGTGGCCCAGGTTGAACTCCCGCCGCCAGCCCTCGGCGATCAGCTCCCCCGCCAGGTCGGGGTCACCTGTGGCGAGTGCGTGCGCGATGGCTTCCCGGAGGTCACCATGCGTGCGGAACCACTCGCTCGCCCGCCGGTGTAGCACCGCCCGCGGAGCGAGGCCGGAGCGCTCCAGCTCGAACAGGAGCAGATCACGGAACAGCTGGTGGTACCGGAACCACCGTCCTTCGTCGTCCAGCGCGGTGAGGAACAAATTCGTTCGTCGGATCACGGCGAGCATCCCGGCCGCGTTCCCGGCTCCGGTCACCGCATCGGCCAGCGGCGCGCACAGCCGCGGCAGGATCGAGGTGCGCAGCAGGAAGTCGTGCACGGGCTGCGGCAGGGCGGCCAGCACCTCTTCACCGAGATAGTCGACGATGTGCCGGTCCGCGCCGGTGAACCGGTCGATGAAGGCGGTGCGGGCGTGCCGGTCCGGGCGGTCGGCGAGGCGCAGGGCCGCGAGCTGCAGCCCGGCGGCCCACCCCTCGGTCCGCACGACGAGCCTCTCCACGTCCTTCGGCGACACCTCGCCGGCGGCCGCCCGGGCGAGCAGCCGAGCGGCCTCCTCGGAGGTGAATCCCAGCTGCTGGGCGCGGACGTCGACCAGCTGGCCGGCCACCCGCAGCCGGCTCACCGGCAACGGCGGGTCCGTCCGTGAGCTGATCACCACGTGCAGGGACGACGGCGCGTGGTCGAGGAGCGCCGCAAGGGAATGGTGCACCGACTCGTCTGCGATCAGGTGGTAGTCGTCGAGGACGACCAGCACGTCCCGGCCGGCGTCGGTCAGTTCGTTGACCAGCACCGGCAGGACGTCACGCTCGATGTCGACGCCGGCCGCATCCAGCCGCCGCATCGCCGCAGCGCCGGCGTGCCCTTCTGCCTGCCGCACCGCCTGGACGAGATACCGCCAGAACCGGGTCACATCCGCGTCGTCGGCATCCAAGGACAGCCACCCGACCGGGATCTGCACATCCCGTAGCCACTGGGCGAGCAGCGTGCTCTTGCCCCAACCCGCCGGCGCCACGACGAGCGTGAGCCGGACGTCGCACGCCCGTTCCAGGCCGTGCAGCAGCCGGGGCCGGTCGATCGAACGATCACCGAGGGACGGGACGAAGAACTTCGTGGCGATGAGCGGCTCGGGGGGAGCGTCCGCGTCGGGCACCGCGCGCAGTGCCCCGCCGCCGCGAGGAGCCGGAATCTCCTCGTGGAGCAACGGGCTCGCCTCCGGGCCCCGACGAGCTTGCACGATCGACCATCCCCTGGTCATGGCCCGCTGAAGGAACGCCGCGTCCCACCCACCGGTCGAGAGGACAGCGTGCCAGCCGCACCCGTGGCCGCGGTAGAGCCCTTCGGGACGGTGCAACGAATGCCTCCGGTGGCGCGAACCCAGGTGCATGACCGTCACCGCGACGCACGATCTGACGCGCACGCGGCAGAGCTGGCACCGGCTTGCCGTCGGCCCAGCCCCGCTTGGGGCACCGGCCGAAGAACCTCGGCAGCGCCGACCGGTGGCTGTTGTAGGTGGCGGCGGCCGCGGCCCAGCAGTGTCCAGCAGCGTCTCCAGCCACCCGGGTGGTGATCCAGGCGACCAGCGCGCCGGCGTCGAGCTCGTCGGTCACCGAGGCACGGTTGCGGCCGTGGGCGCGGCGGGTGGCCGGCTCGAAGACGTCCTGACGGAGGAACCGCCGGGACGCCGTGCCCAGCGGCAACGAGCCGGCGGCCGCGTGCGGTCGTGCGGCGGTCACGGCGGCCCGCCCGCGGCGCCGCCCGGTCCACCCGCTCGCCGACGCCGCACCGCCCGGCCACCCTGCCGCGCACCCTGCGCCGCCCGGAGGCGCCGGGCGTGGACCGCCGCGCGATGCTGCCCGGCGCGTGCGGCGTCCCAGCGCGTCACCACCGCCGCTGCTCCACGGGGGGCCGCTCCCCCCGGCCGACCAGCCGCAGAACGGCCGGTGAGCGCCACGGCGACCCGGTACGGCGTCCGAGGGCACCGGCCAGGTCCGGCCAGCCTGCAGGTCGCCGTAGGTCTGCTCGTGGCACCCCGTGCAACGCCACACGTGCCGATTCCGTGCTGGAGCTCAGCGAGCCCGGGAAGCCGTACTCAGTCCGCGCTGACCGTCTCTGCCGGAGCCGTCTCCGCGAGCGGCGCACCACGCTGCTCGGGGATCGATGCCGGGCGTGGCCGGCCGAGCAGCCCCAGCGCGGTCGTGGGGAAGATCAGCACCGACAGCAGCCCGGCGCAGACCAGCGCCGCCGCGTTCGTCCCGGAGAGCCGGCCGGTCACCGTGCCGATCTGCGCCACGGTCACCAGGAAGGGCAGCGACGTGGCCTGCAGCAGGCCTGCCGCCGTGGCACCTCGCCTGCCGAGCGACCGCACGAACAGCACGGCGGGCAGGCCGCGCACCACCAGCAGGGCTGCGAGGAAGACAGGAACACGGACCAGCGCACTCGGGTGCTCGATCAGGCCGCGCAGATCCAGCTGAACGCCGCTGCTGACGAAGAACACCGGGATGAGGAAGCCATAGCCGATCGCGTCGAGCTTGGCCCGGAACCGCGGGTGTGTGACCGAGTCACGGTCCACCAGCCCGACGAGGGCCCCGGCGAGGAAGGCGCCGAGGATCGTCTCCAGCCCCAGCCGCTCGGCCAGCGCCACGAACGCGATGAGCAGCAGGACCACCAACCGCACCCGGATCTCGGCCGTGGTGTCCTGCAGCCGCACCAGCACCTCGCCCAGCCGCATCGACATCCCCACCCGGCCGAGGGCCAGGGCCAACACGGCGACCAGGACACCGAACGCGCCGAGGAAGACCGCGGTGGTGCCGGCGCCGCCGCCGGAGGTGGAGAACAGCAGGGTGAGCAGCACGATCGCGGTGAAGTCGGCGACCGATGCTGCGGCGATCGTCGTCTGCCCCACCGGGTCGGCCACCCGGCCCGCGTCCTTGAGCACCGGCACCACCAACCCGAGCGACGTGGCGGTCAGCGCGATGGCCAGGAACAGCGGGGACGACGTCCACCCGAGGCCGCGGAAACCGACACCGGCGAGGAAGGCCAGGGCCGCGCTGACCGCGTAGCCGGCCGCGGCCAGCCCCAGCAGGCGGCCGCGCAGCCCCCGCACGTCGATCTCGAGGCCGGCCAGGAGCAGCAGGAACGCCAGTCCGAAAAGGGCCAGGATGCGCACGGGGAGGTCGACGTGCACCCAGCCCAGCACCGAGGGGCCGAGCAGGATGCCGACGACGATCTCCAGGACGACGGAGGGCACCCGGAACCGGGGGGCCCAGCCGAGTGCGAGCGGAACGGCCGCGGCCACGGCGGCGGTGATTAGCAGGTTGGTGAAGGAGACGTCAGGCACGGTGGCCCTCCGGGAGAGATCCCTGGGCAGAGTCGAAGAGGTTCGCGAGACCGGATCAGAGGCCGACCGCCTCCAGGGCGTGCAGCCACACCTCCGCCACGGTGGGGAACGCGGGTACGGCATGCCACAGCTCCTGCAGCGGCACCCGCGCCCCGACCGCCACGGTGGCCGCGTGCAACATCTCCTGCACCCCGCTGCCGGTGATGGTCACGCCGACGAGGACTCCACGTTCCTCGTCGATGACGAGGCGGGTGGTTCCTGCGGTGTCCTCACCGAGGACGTAGGCCCCCGGGACCTCCCCGGTAGCGACGTCGACCACCCGCACCGGGAGGCCTCGCTCTCTCGCCTCGGCAGCGGTCAGCCCGACCGCGCAGACCTGCGGGTCGGTGAAGGTCACCCGAGGCACGGCGTCGCGGCTGGCGCGGTCCCGCGTGTCCCGCCCGGTGATCACGTCCGCGGCGATCCGGGCCTGGTACTTGCCCATGTGCGTGAACGGCGCCAGGCCGGTGCAGTCACCGACGGCGTACAGCCACTCCCCCGGCACCCCGACCGCGCGCAGGCGGTCGTCGACCCGCACGGGCCCTCCCGGGGTCAGCCCGATGGTCTCCAGCCCGAGGTCGGCCGTCCGCGGCCGGCGTCCGGTCGCCACCAGGATCTCGTCGGCGAGGATCTCCTCACCGTCGGCAAGGGTGACCTGCACCGGACCGTCGGTGCCGTCGCGGCGCACCGAGGTGAGGAGGGTGCCCAACCGCACGCCGATGCCCTCCCGCAGGAAGGCTTCGAGCACCTGCTCGCCGGCGAACGGCTCCTCACGCGGGAGCAGCCGGGGAAGGCCCTCGACGACCGTGACCTCGGCCGAGCCGAGCCGGCGGAACGCCTGGCCCAGCTCCAGGCCCACCGCTCCGCCGCCGAGGACCAGCAGTCGGGCAGGCAGCTCCTTGGCCGCCGTCGCGGACCGGTTGTCCCACGGTCGGACGTCGACCAGCCCGGGCACGGGGGGCACCACCGCGCTGCTGCCGGTGGCCAGCACCACCGCGCGGCGCGCCCGGATCACCGGACCGCCGCCGACGGCGACCTGCCGCTCTCCCACCAAGCGGCCCGGCCCTCGGACCAGGTGCACCCCGTGGTCGGCCAGCCAGCGCTCCTGCCCGGCGTCGTTCCACGAGGAGGTCATGTAGTCCCGCCGTGCCAGGGCGGCGCCGACGTCGACCGATCCGTTGATCGCGGTGGCCGCGCCGGGAACCCGGCGGGTGGCGGCCAGCACGTCGCCCGGCCGCACCAGGGTCTTGCTGGGGATGCAGCCCCAGTAGGAGCACTCGCCGCCGATCAGCTCACGCTCGACCAGGATCGTGTCAAGGCCACGGTCGGCCAGCCGCCCGACGGCCACCTCACCGGCCGGCCCGCCGCCGATCACGACGACGTCGGCCACCAGTTCCGGCGGGCCGGCCTGCCGGACCCGCTCTGCCATCGAGGGCGAGGAGCTGGCGGGCGGGCGGGCTGAGGACTCGGTCATCGGTCGCCTCCTCGGTCTCCTCCGGAGTCCCCGTCGCTCGGCCCGGCGTTACGTGTTGACGAGCGCCCCGGCTCGCCCGCCGGGCGGCCTGCAGGTGCAGCGCAACCGGTGAGCGCTTCGCGTCCGGCGCGTTCTCCACCGATGGCCGGCATCAGCCGGCTCCGTCCTGCACCGGGATGCCTGCGGGTCACCGCGGCGAACAGCATGGCCGAGCCCTGCCGTTCCCGAACGGCGACCGGACTCCTGGGATCGGCCGCCGGTCCGGAGCGGCGCGCTGCGGTTCCCGTCTCCGGATGCCCGGCCCTCGGCGCCGCTCGTGGCATTCAGTCGTCCTGCAGTGGCGACGTCAGTGAGAGGAACGGGGCGCGGAGGCCGACTGCAGAAGGACAGGAGCTCCGGGACCCCTCGCATCGGACGGGTGCGGGCAGGAGCTGCCTCGCCGCAGATCCACTGGAGATGCGCCCGCCGCCTCATCCCCATGACGGCCGACCGCTCACTGATGGCGCGGCTGGCGGCGCATGAGTCGTGGGCAGGACCGCTGATCCCGGTGCGCGGACGCAGCCCGCACGACGAGCTCTGATGGACCCTTTCGAGCGCCGGGTCGACCCGGTCCGACGAGGACCAGCCGCGGTGGAGGAACCCGTCCTCATCACTCCTCCCCCGTTGGCCGACGGCGGCCTGCTGAGGCGCTGGGCGACAGCCGGCGCGACTACCGTGCAGGGGGCTCGCGGTGCGCGGACGGTGGGATCGCTGCGCGATCTCGGGCGCGCGAACTCGCCTGACAACCCACCCCCTCTCGCTCATGCGCCACCTGCGGTTTCACCGCTCTCAACAGCGCTTTCGGGTTTTGCTCCCCGAAGATGCCGGGCGAGCCGATGCGGGTGCAGCCCAGCCGCGCCAGGCGGCCTGCCAGTGCACACGAGTGATCCGGCGCTCGACGCAAGCGAAGCGCAGCGCTCACTCGACAGGCACCCCCCGTCCTCCGGTGCTGCTCGCGTACTGCCCCGTCGCTCCGTCGCACACCTCTCCCTCCGGAGGTCGCCGTGGATCTCAGAGACCGTCTGCTCCGGTCCGCGATCGCGGCTGCCGCGGCCGTCGCCGCCGGCCTGCTGACCCGGTCGATGGTGAAGGCCGTCAGCGCTCCCGAGGACGGGACCATCGGCTCCCCTCCTCGCGAGTGGTCCTGACCGAACGACCGGCATGGTCCGCGTGTCAGAGGGCACGACCTCACGGGTGGAGGACGACTGGAGAAGCCTGCTGGCGGGCCTACCGCTCGAGCAGCGCCTGAAGGCGCTCGCCGTGTACGAACTGGCAAGAGATCGAGCGATGGGCCAGCCACCCGAGACGGCGGCAGCGACCCTGCGCGCCGCAGCTACCGCCGAGGGACTCGATGCCAGTCACGACTGGATCCCGGCGGCCGCGGCCCGCATCAGCGCTGACACGGGCCCGTGACCACGCAAGGCCGGTTGACCGCCGCCCGGCGGCGCGGTGGGGAGGGAGGGATCAGGCAGCCTTCCGACTGCTCTTGGCGAGCACCTTGTCGGCCTTGTCCAGCTTGACCAGGCGGCGCTTCTTGACCGTGTAGCCCGGCGGGAGCGTCCCCTCGGCGAGGGCGCGGAGGGGACACCGCTTGCAGCGCGGCCTGTCCTGGCAACACTTCTTCTTGGGCATGCCCGCCGACTTGGCCACCCGGTGAGGCTAGCCTTCCCTTCGCGGGTGATCCACGGGCACCGGCGGGTCACCGGTTAACGTCCGGTGACCGCCACCGCACACGTCCGGGAGTCCCGATGGCCGCCCCCGCCTTCGTCGAGCTGCTGAACACGCAGATCGGCAACGAGTTCGCCGCGCACCAGCAGTACGTCTCCTGCGCGGTGTACTTCGACCAGCTGACCATGCCCCGGACGGCGCAGCTCTTCTTCGACCAGGCGCTCGAGGAGCGGCAGCACGCCATGATGATGGTCCGCTACCTGCTCGACTCCGACGCGCCGGTGCGCATCCCCGCCGTCGCGGCCCCGGTCAACGAGTTCCCCGACGTCGTCGCGCCGGTCGCCCTGGCGCTGGAGCAGGAGAAGCGGGTCACCGAGCAGATCGGCGCGCTGATCGGGATCGCGCGGCGGGAGAACGACTTCGCCTCCGACCAGTTCATGCAGTGGTTCATCAAGGAGCAGATCGAGGAGGTCAGCAAGATGAGCGACCTGCTCACGATCGTGAAACGCTCCACCCACGACCTGGAGACCATCGAGGACTACGTGCTCCGGGAAGTCACGACCGAGGCGGCCGACCCCACCGCACCACCGGTGGCAGGGGCCTGAGCCGAGGGCATCCCGCTGACCGACCTGTTGGCCCCGGTACGCATCCTCGTCGCGCTCGTGCCGGCGTTCGTCCTCGTGCAGACGTTCTCGTCGTACGAGGACACCACGACGCCGCCAACGACGCGGCCGGCGCCGTGGCGACGGAAGCCGTAGGGGCGACGCTCCTCCCGTCGCCGACCGGTCCCGACCCATGCAGGCCGAGTGATGGCGCAGTCGTCATCCTGAGCAGACGCGACACGGGCGGCCAGAGCCCGAGACCTACTTATGCAACGTCTTCTCTGCCTCTACGAGCAGTCCGCCATCACGCACTGACGATCCTTCCGAGCAGTGCACGTCGAGGACTACGAGTCCCTGATGGAGACCCTGGAGATCCTCTCCGATCCCCGAGCCCGCTCGGACATCAGGCAGGCCGAGGAAGCGATGGCCGCCGGTGAGGTCTCCGGCGAGGCCGAGGTGCGGGCCGCACTCGCGGCCCGCCGGCGGTGACCGGCCCTCCTCGGTACACCGTCGTCCTCTCGGCAGCGGCCAAGCGGGCCATCGAGCGCGACCTCCCCGAGCCGGTGGCCGTCGCGGTCGTCGACTTCCTCTACGGGCCGCTGGCTGCGCACCCGTACCGCGTCGGGAAGCCGCTCCGCTTCGAACTCGAGGGCTACTGGTCCGCGCGACGAGGCCAGTACCGCGTCGTCTACTCGATCCAGGACGACAAGGTCCTCGTCAGGCTCGTGCGCATCTCGCACGGCGCCGACGTCTACGGCTGACCGATACTCCGTGTCGGTCCGGAAGCGAGAACTCGCCCGATGACCCACCCACTGACGCTCGACGCCGACCTGCGGTTCCACCGCTCCGAACAGCGCTTTCGTGGTTCGCTCCCGAAGACGCCGGGCGAGCCGATGCGGGTCCAGCCGTCCCGGGCCCGGAAGCCGGCCGACGAGAACGCCTGACCCGGCGTCCCGCGCCGGTCTGCCCGTTGCCACGAGAGGGCAGGTCAGCGCGTCGAGCGGCCCGTTCGGAGCCGGGGGCCCGGCACGATGCTGCGCCTGCGGTCGGCCGGGATCAGCGGAAGACGACCGTGCTGTTGCCGTTGAGCAGCACCCGCCGCTCGCTGTGCCAGCGCACCGCCCGGGACAGGGCCAGGGCCTCGGCGTCCTGGCCGACCGTGGCGAGGGCGCGCGGGTCGAAGGTGTGGTCGATGCGGATGACCTCCTGCTCGATGATCGGCCCCTCGTCCAGGTCGGGCGTGACGTAGTGGGCCGTCGCGCCGACGAGCTTCACGCCGCGGTCGAAGGCCTGGTGGTAGGGCTTGGCGCCCTTGAAGCCCGGCAGGAACGAGTGGTGGATGTTGATCATCCGGCCGTGCAGGGCGGCGCACGTCTCGTCGGAGAGGACCTGCATGTACCGGGCGAGCACGACCAGGTCGGCCCGGTGCTCGTCGACCAGCTCGAGCAGCCGCGCCTCGGCCTCGCGCCTGGTCGCCGGCGTCACCGGTACGTGGGAGAACGGCAGGCCGGCCGCCTCGGCCATCGGGCGCAGGTCCTCGTGGTTGGAGACCACGGCGACCAGGTCGGCGCCGAGGCTGCCGGCCCGCCACCGGAAGACCAGGTCGTTGAGGCAGTGGCCGAGCCTGGAGACCATGACGAGCACGCGCTGCGGCTGGCCGCCGGTGACCTGGTAGGCCATGCCGAACTCGTCGGCCACCGCGCGGAACCCCTCCGACAGGCGGTCGGCGTCGGTGTCCTGCGCGCAGACGAACGCCGTCCGCAGGAACAGCTGGCCGCGGACCGCGTCGTCGAACTGCTGGTGCTCGACGATGTCGCAGCCGTGCTCGAACAGGAACGAGCTGACCGCGTGCACGATGCCGGGGCGCTCCTGGCAGCTGAGCGTGAGGGTGAACGGGTGGGACACGGGTGCCTCCTCAGCACTCGACCAGGTTGAGGGCCAGCCCGCCACGGGCGGTCTCCTTGTAGGCGTCCTTCATGTCGGCGCCGGTCTCGCGCATCGTCTTGATGGCCGTGTCGAGCGGGACGTGGTGCCGGCCGTCCCCGCGCACGGCCATGCGGGCCGCGGTGATCGCCTTGATCGAGCCGACGGCGTTGCGCTCGATGCACGGGATCTGCACCAGCCCGCCCACCGGGTCGCAGGTGAGGCCGAGGTTGTGCTCGATGCCGATCTCGGCGGCGTTCTCCACCTGCTCCGGCGTCCCGCCGAGGACCTCGGCCAGGGCCGCGGCGGCCATCGAGCAGGCCGAGCCGACCTCGCCCTGGCAGCCCACCTCCGCGCCGGAGATCGAGGCGTTCTCCTTGAACAGCAGCCCGATCGCCGCGGCGGTGAGCAGGAAGCGCACCACCCCGTCCTCGGAGCAGGAGCCGACGAAGTCGCGGTAGTAGTGCAGGACGGCCGGGACGATGCCGGCGGCGCCGTTGGTCGGCGCGGTGACCACCCGCCCGCCGGCGGCGTTCTCCTCGTTGACCGCCAGGGCGTAGAGGGTCACCCACTCCATCGCGCGCAGCGGGTCGGTCTCGTCCGCGCCCGTCTCCAACCGGGCGCGCAGCGCGGCCGCGCGCCGGCGGACCGCGAGGCCCCCCGGCAGGACGCCCGTGGTCCGGGTGCCGCGCTCCACGCACTCCTGCATCACCGCCCAGACGTGCAGCAGCCCGGCGCGGACCTCCGCCTCGCTCCGCCGGGTCAGCTCGTTGGCCAGCACCACGTCGCTGATCCGCAGCCCGGTCTCCCGGGTGTGCGCCAGCAGCTCCTCGCCGGTGCGGAAGGGGAAGGGCACCGGCGGGCCGTCCTCGGCGGCCACCGGGGCGCGCGCCTCGTCCTCGTCGAGGACGAAGCCGCCGCCCACCGAGTAGTACTCGCGGCGGCAGAGCGGGGCGCCCGCGGCGTCGACGGCCACGAAGCGCATGCCGTTGCTGTGGAAGTCCAGCCGCCGGCGCCGGTGCAGCACCACGTCGCCGTCCACCGAGAAGGCGACGGGCCGCGTGCCGGCCAGCAGCAGCCGGCCCTCGCGGCGGACGGCCTCGACCCGCGGCCCGGCCGCGCGCGGGTCGACGAGGTCGGGCTGCTCGCCCTCCAGGCCGAGGACGACGGCCGGGACGGTGCCGTGGCCGTGCCCGGTGGCGCCGAGCGAGCCGAACAGCTCGCACCGGACGCCGGCCACCCGCCCGAGCAGCCCCTCCCCGGCCAGGCGGGCGGCGAAGGCGCAGGCGGCTCGCATGGGCCCGACGGTGTGCGAACTGGACGGGCCGATCCCCACCCTGAAGAGGTCGAAGGCGCTGATGGTCACCCGTGCCTCCCTCTCCCCCACCGCGACGAGAGCTGTCACAGGAGTAGGTAGGGGATTGGTATATCAGTAGTAAGCTAACGGTATGTCGATCCCTCTGGCGGGGCAAGACCCGATGGCCGTCCGCCTCTACGATCTGCGCGTGACCGCGGCACCGCTGGAGTCGGACCCCTCGGCCGCCACCTCCCTGGCGGACCGGGCCTACGTGGCGATCCGGGACCGGCTGATCATGCTGGACATCCGCCCGGGCGACCCGATCGACGACGACGAGCTGGCCGGGGCGCTCGGCGTGGGCCGGACCCCGGTCCGCGAGGCGCTCAAGCGGCTGGAGGGCGACCGGCTCGTGGTGTCCTACCCGCGGCGGGGCACGTTCGCGACCGGCATGGACATCTCCGACCTGGCGCACATCTCCGAGATCCGGGCGCAGCTCGAGCCGCTGGCCGCCCGCCGGGCCGCCGAGCGCGCCCCCCGGACCGGCGCGGCCGGCCTCGAGGAGCTGGCCGCGCACATCGAGCAGCTGGACGTCGCCGAGGTCGACCGGGCCGAGCTCATGCGGTGGGACCTCGCCGTGCACCGGACCATCTACCGGGCCGCGGGCAACCCCCACCTCGAGGACGTCCTGATCCGCTACGACAACCTGGCGACCCGGATCTTCTGCCTGTTCCTCGACCGGCTCCCCACGGTGGACGTGCACGTCCGGGAACACGTGGAGCTGCTCCGGGCGATCGCCGCCGGGGACGCCGACCGGGCCGACGACCTCGCCCGCGAGCACGTCCTCGGCTTCGAGCGGACGATCCGCGCCGTCATCTGAGCCGACGCCCCGCCCCCGCCGCTCGGAGGGCGGGGACGGGGGTCTCCCCTCAGCCGCGGATGCGGGTCATCTCCGGATCGACGAGCGGCTCGGCGGCGACGGTCGCCGGGACGCGGCGGCCGAAGTACTCGATCTCGACCCTCGTGCCGACGGTCGCCGAGGCCGGCAGCCAGGCGTAGGCGATCGGCCTGCCGACGGTGTGCCCGAACGCCGCGCTGGTCACGTGACCGGCCGGAGCGCCGTCGACGAGGACCGGCTCGTGTCCGAGGACGACGCTGCGGCCGTCGTCGACGGTCAGGCAGGACAGCCGACGGGTCACGGTGTCCTCGCTCCTGCCGGCGAGCGCCGCCCGCCCGACGAAGTCGGCCTGCTTCTGCCGGCGGACGGCGAACCCGAGACCGGCCTCGTACGGGTCGTGCTCGGTGGTCATGTCGTGGCCCCAGGCGCGGTAGCCCTTCTCCAGCCGCAGGCTGTTGAAGGCCGCGCGGCCCGCCGCGACCACCCCGAGGTCCTGGCCGGCGTGCCACAGCACGTCCCACAGCCGCCGGCCGGTGTCGGCGCTCGCGTAGAGCTCCCAGCCGAGCTCGCCGACGTAGGACAGGCGCATCGCCGTCACCGGCACTCCCCCGATGCGGGCCCGCTTCGCGCGGAAGTACTTCAGCCCGTCCCGGGAGAAGTCGTCGGTGCTGACCCGCTGGACCAGGTCGCGGGCCCGCGGGCCCCACAGGCCGACGCAGCACGTGCCGCCGGTGACGTCGCGGACCTGCACGCTGCCGTCGTCCGGCGCCTCGCGCAGGAGGTGGTCGAGGTCGAGGGGGCCGTTGGCGCCGACCTGGAACAGCTGCTCCCCGAGCCGGGCCACGGTGAGGTCGCTGCGGATGCCGCCGGCCCCGTCGAGGGCGAGCGTGTAGGTCACCGACCCGACGGACTTGTCCATCTCGCCGGTCGTCAGCCGCTGCAGCAGGGCGAGGGCGCCGGGGCCGCTGACCTCGAGCCGCTTCAGCGGTGTCATGTCGTACACCGCGACGGCGGTGCGGGTCCGCCACGCCTCGGCCGCCGCGATCGGGGACCAGAACCGCCCCGCCCACGCGTCGCGCTCCGGCGGCACCCACTCCGCGGGCAGCTCGCCCACCAGGCCTGCGTTGGCCTCGTACCAGTGCGGCCGCTCCCAGCCGGCGGCCTCGAGGAAGACCGCGCCGAGCTCCTGCTGCCGGGCGTGGAAGGGGCTGACCCGCAGGTCGCGCGGCGAGAGCCGGGGCTGCAGCGGGTGGACCACGTCGTAGACCTCGACGAAGTTCTGCTGCGAGGTCTCGCTGACGTACTCCGGCGCCAGCTGCACGTCCTCGAAGCGGTGCACGTCGCAGCCGTGCAGGTCGACCTCGCTGCGCCCGTCGACGAGCAGCTGGGCGACCGAGCGGGCCACCCCGGCCGAGTGCGTCACCCAGACCGCCTCGGCGATCCAGAAGCCGGCGACGTCCCGCGACTCCCCGACCAGCGGGGCGCCGTCGGGGGTGAACGAGAAGACGCCGTTGAAGCCGGTGTCGACCTTCGCCGAGCGCAGCGAGGGCAGCAGCAGCCGGCTCTGCTCCCAGGCCGGGGCGAAGTCCTCCTCGGTGAAGGGCAGCATCGAGGGCATCGCGGACTCGCGGACGCCGTCGTCCTGGGGCAGCTCGCGCAGGTCGACGGGCATCGGCCGGTGGGCGTAGGACCCGATCCCGAGACGGTCGGCGCGCTCCCGGAAGTAGAGGTCCTGGTCCTGGTGGCGCAGGATCGGCAGGCTCGCCTCGGTGAGCTCGTCGTTGCGGCCGACGAGGTCGGGCACCTGACCGGTCCACACGAACTGGTGGGCCAGCGGCAGCAGCGGGACGGCCATCCCGACCATCGCGCCGAGCTCCTGGCCCCAGAAGCCGGCGCAGGAGACGACCACGTCGGCGGGGATGACGCCGTCCGGGGTCCGGACCCCGGTCACCCGGCCGCCGGCCTGCTCGATGCCGGTCACCCGCGTCGAGCCCCGGAAACGGGCGCCCCGCGCCTCGGCGCGGCGGGCCAGGGCGACGACCGCCCGGGACGCCTTGGCCAGGCCGTCGGTGGGGACGTGCAGCCCGCCGAGGATGCGGGCGGGGTCGACCAGCGGGTGCAGCCGCACGCACTCGTCGACGTCGACCACCCGCGCCCCGACGCCCCAGGAGGTGGCCCAGCCCTGCTTGCGGTGCAGGTCGGCCAGCCGCTCCGGGGTGGTGGCCACCTCGAGGCCGCCGACCTGGTTGAAGCACCAGGCGCCGTCGACGTCGAGGCCCAGGAGCTTCTCGACCGTGTAGCTCGCGAAGGCGGTCATCGTCTTCGAGGCGTTGGTCTGGAAGACCAGCCCGGGGGCGTGCGAGGTGGACCCGCCGGTCAGCGGGAGGGGGCCCTGGTCGACCACGGTCACGCGGTCCCAGCCCCGGGCGGTCAGCTCGTCGGCCAGGTTGGCCCCGACGATCCCCGCTCCGATGATCACGACACGAGGGGTGGCGGACATTGCTCAGCTCCTGACTGCCGGTGCGGCGGGGTCAGTGGGTGTACTCGAGGGCCGCGTCGAGCAGCCAGTCGGCCAGGTAGCCGGCGAAGGACGACCGGACGAGGACGACGACGTCGTCGCCGGTGTCGGACAGGCCGAGCAGGACGACGCCCGCCCGGCCCAGCGTGCTCTGGGCGCTGCTCCCCCGGCCGAACACCCGCGGGTGCAGGTCGATCGAGCAGCCCCTGGCGAGGACGTCGCGCACCCGCGCGCCGGTGAGCCGCAGGCCGATCCGCTGGGCGGAGACGTCGGTCGCGGAGCCGCCCAGCGGCAGGACGGCGGCGCGGACCCGGGCCTCCAGCTCCTCGGGGGCCTCGGTGGTGCTGGTGAGCAGCCACTCGTCGGGGCCGAGCCAGACGGCCCGCCCGGCGCCGGCCGGGACCCAGGTGTTCGGGGTCGTCGGCAGCGCGACGCCGAGTGCCGCCGTCGCCGCGGCGTCCGCCGCGCCGAGCCGGACGTCGACCGTCGCGACGAACGGCTCGGCGGTGATGCCGATCGTCTCGGGCAGCCGCTGGAAGGCGCCGGTCCACGCCTCGAGGGGGTGGGTGCGGGTCAGCTCAGCCATCGCGGCGAGCTCCTTCCGGGTCGACCAGCACCGAGCCGGTGACCTCGACCGGGACGAGGGTGCCGTCGACGGGGACGTGGACGGTGTCGCCGATGCGGTCCCGGCCGCCCTTCAGCAGGGCGAGGGCGAAGGGGCGGGCGAGCTCGGCGCTGCGGTAGCTGGAGGTGACGTGGCCCAGCATCGGGACCGGCGGGGGCGGCAGCTCGCCGTCGGCGGCGAACTCGACGATCTGCGAGCCCTCCGGCAGCACGGTCTCCCGGTCCACCGGCAGCAGCCCGACCAGCTGCTTGCGCAGCGGGTCCTGGTTGGCCTGCCGGGCGAACGAGCGCTTGCCGACGAAGTCCGGCTTCTTCTTCGACACCGCCCACGCCATGCCGAGGTCGTGCGGGGTGACGGTGCCGTCGGTGTCCTGCCCGATGATCGGGTAGCCCTTCTCCGCGCGGAGGACGTGCATGGTCTCCGTGCCGTAGGGGGTGATGCCGTGCGGGCGGCCGGCCTCGAGCAGCCGCTCCCACACCGCGACCGCGTACCAGGGGTTGACGTAGACCTCGTAGGCGAGCTCGCCGGAGAAGCTGATCCGGGCCAGCCGGACCGGCACGCCCTCGAGGCCGGTGTCCCGCCAGGTCATGAACGGGAACGCCTCGGCGGAGACGTCCACCTCGGGGAAGACGGCGCCGATGACGTCGCGGGAGCGGGGGCCGACGACGGGGAGGGTGGCCCACTGCTCGGTGACCGAGGTGCAGTGGACCCGCAGGTCCGGCCACTCGGTCTGCAGCCACTCCTCCATCCAGTCGAGGACCTTCGCCGCGCCGCCGGTGGTGGTGAGGACCAGGAAGCGGTCCTCCGCGAGGCGCAGCACCGTGCCGTCGTCGACGACCATGCCGTCGACGCCGCACATGACGCCGTACCGGACCGAGCCGACCTTCAGGCTGCTCATCAGGTTCGTGTAGAGCCGGTCCAGCAGGACGGCGGCGTCGGGGCCCTGGACGTCGATCTTGCCGAGGGTGGAGCCGTCGAGGATGCCGACGCCGGTGCGGGCGGCGGCGCACTCGCGGAGGACGGCGGCCGCCATGTCCTCCCCGGGGCGCGGGTAGTAGCGGGGCCGCTTCCACTGCCCGATGTCCTCGAAGACCGCCCCGGCCGCGACGTGCCACCCGTGCAGGGCGGTGACCCGCTCGGGGTCGAACAGCCGGCCGCGGTCGCGGCCGGCCAGCGCGGCGAAGGCCACGGGGGTGTAGGGCGGCCGGAACGTGGTCGTGCCGGTGTCCTGCACCGGGACCCCGAGCAGCTCGGCGACGATCCCGGAGGTGAGGACGCCGGAGGTCTTGCCCTGGTCGTGCGCGGTGCCGATGGTCGTGTAGCGCTTGACGTGCTCGATGGAGCGCAGGCCGGCGCCGACCGCGCGGACGACGTCGGCGACCGTGGCGTCGCGCTGCAGGTCGACGAACTGCGTGCTGCCGTCGGCGCCGGAGGTGTCCGGCACCCGCCACAGCACCAGCGGCGCGGCCGGCGGGACGGGCTCCGGGGCGGTGGGCAGCCGGTCCTCCCCCGTCGGCGCGATCCCCAGCGAGGTCAGGGCCGCGCGGGCCACCCGCTGCCCGTCGGCCAGGCAACCGGCCAGGTCGGTCACGCCGGCGGCGGAGCCGGCGACTGCCAGCCCGTCGAGCTCCTCCCCGGGGAGGAAGGCGCCGAGGGTCTCGTCGTAGCGGAGCCGGCCGCGGGCCTGGCTGAACAGGTGCACCGCCGGGTTCCAGCCCCCGCTGACCAGCAGCAGGTCGCAGGGGATCGCGCTGCTCACGCCGACCTCGCCGTCGGCGTACGGGGCGACGAGGGCGTGCGTCACCCGCTCGACGCCCTGCGTGCCGGTCACGACGGCGCCGGGCAGGACCCGGATCCCGGCCCGTTCGCACTCCTCGGACCGGCGCGGCGAGCCCGCCGGCCGGGCGTCGACCACCGCCTGCACCCGCACCCCGGCGCGGGAGAGGTCGAGGGCCGCGTCGTAGGCGCTGTCGTCGGTCGTGAAGACGACGGCCTCCCGGCCGGGCAGCACGCCGTAGCGGTGCAGGAAGGTGCGGGCGGCGCCGGCGAGCATGGTCCCGGGGCGGTCGTTGTCCGCGAAGACGACCGGGCGCTCGTGCGCCCCGGTCGCGACGACCACCGTGCCGGCCCGGAACCGCCACACCCGCTGGCGGGACAGGTGGCGGGGCGCGGCCGTCCCGAGGTGGTCGGTCCGCCGCTCGAGCGCCAGGACGAAGCCGTCGTCGTAGCTGCCGAACGCGGTGGTGCGCTGCAGGTGCAGCACCTCCGGGTGCGCGGCCAGCTCCGCGACCGCCTCCGCCACCCACTCCGGCGCCGGGGCGTCGTCGAGCCGGTCGGTGCCCGACAGCAGCGAGCCGCCGGCCTCGGACTGCTCGTCCACCAGCGCGACGCGGGCCCCGGCCCGGGCGGCGGTGAGCGCGGCGGCCAGCCCCGCGGGTCCGGCGCCGACGACCAGCACGTCGACGTGGTGGTGGACCGCGTCGTAGCGGGCGGAGTCGGGGACGTCGGCCAGGCGGCCCCGTCCCGGCAGGCCGGAGGCGGCCAGTCCCTCGGAGAGCTCGACGGTGGTGGCCAGCAGCATCGGCTCGGGGAAGGGCTCCTCGATCTGCACCAGCCCGCCCGGGTCCTCGGCCCAGGCCGCGGCGATGCCCCGGGGCCGGCCGAGCTTGACGCTGGTGGCGACCCGGTGCCGGCCGTTGGCGAGCAGTGCGGAGGCCAGGGTGTCGCCGGGGTGGCCGGGGAGGGTCTGCCCGTCGAAGGTGAACTCGACGGTGGTGCCGCGGTCGATGCGGCCGCCCTCGGCGGTGCGGAACGGGCTGGTCACGGGGTCACCGGCCTCGGGTCGTCGGGGCGGGGGACGCGCTCGAAGCGGTAGGTGGCGGTGTCGCGGATCGCGGTGAACCAGCGGCGGCAGCCGGCGCTGTGGGACCAGCGCTCGGCGAAGCGGCCCCTGGTGTTGTCGCGGAAGAAGACGTAGTGCGCCCACTGCTCGTCCGAGAGCGCGGCGGGGTCGTCCGGGTACGGGACGTGGGCCTGCCCGCCGTAGGTGAACTCGACCTCCTCGCGGGGGCCGCACCACGGGCACGCGATGAGTTGCACGGGGACTCCCTGGATCGGTGGGCGACGGCTCAGTGGGCGACGGCGGCCGCGCCGTGCTCGTCGACGAGCGCGCCGGTGACGAAGCGGTCGAGGCCGAACGGCGCGACGAAGGGGTGGGGCTCGTCGTGGGCGACGGTGTGCGCCAGGGCCCAGCCGATGCCGGGGGTGGCCTTGAACCCGCCGGTGCCCCAGCCGCAGTTGAGGTAGAGGTTGTCGTAGCCGGCGCGGCCGACGACGGGTGAGGCGTCGGGGCTGACGTCGACGATGCCGGCCCAGCTGCGCAGCAGGTGCGCCCGCGCGAACACCGGGAACAGCTCGACGGCGGCGGCCATCTGCCGCTCGATGACGTGGAAGGCGCCGCGCTGGCCGTAGCCGTTGTAGGAGTCGATGCCGGCGCCCATGACCAGCTCGCCCTTGTGCGCCTGGGAGACGTACACGTGCACCGCGTTCGACATGACGACCGTGGGGTGCACCGGCTCGAGCAGCTCGGAGACCAGCGCCTGCAGCGGGTGGCTCTGCAGCGGCACGCGGATGCCGAGCATGTCGGTGAGCACGGAGGTGTGACCGGCCGCGCAGAGGACGACCCTGCCGGCGGCGATGGTGCCGCGGGTGGTGTGCACCCCGGTGACCCGGTCGCCGTCGGTGGCGAAGCCGGTGACCTCGCAGTCCTGGACGAGGTCGACGCCGGCCTGGTGTGCCCGGCGGGCGAAGCCCCAGGCCACGTAGTCGTGCTTGGCGATGCCGGCGCGCGGCTGGTACGTCGCGCCCAGGACCGGGTAGCGGATGTCGGCCGACGTGTTGACGACCGGGCAGAGCTTGCGGACCTCGTCCGGCTCGACCCACTCCGCGTCGATGCCGTTGAGCTTGTTGGCCTCGACCCGGCGCACGCTGTCGCGGACGTCCTGCAGGGTGTGGGCGAGGTTGAGCACGCCGCGCTGGCTGAACAGGATCGGGTAGCCGAGGTCCTCCTCGAGGTCCTCCCACAGCTTCAGCGAGTGCTCGTAGATCGCCGAGCTCTCGTCCCACAGGTAGTTGGACCGGATGATCGTGGTGTTGCGGGCCATGTTGCCGCCGGCCAGCCAGCCCTTCTCCAGCACCGCGACGTCGGTGATGCCGTGGTTCCGCGCCAGGTAGTGGGCGGTGGCCAGGCCGTGCCCGCCGCCGCCCACGATGACCACGTCGTACGAGCGCTTGGGCTCCGCGTCGCGCCAGAGGGAGTCCGGGTGCTCGGGCAGGTCGGCGCCGGGGGGGCGGGGGCTCACGGGACCTCCGTCAGGTCGGGGTAGAGCGGGTGGCGGCCGGCCAGCCGGGTCACCCGCGCGCGGAGGCCGGCGAGCACCTCCCCGTCCACCGAGGGCCGCAGCGCGGTGGCGACCACGTCGGCCACCTCCGCGAAGTCGTCGACGTCGAAGCCGCGGGCGGCCAGCGCCGGGGTGCCGATGCGCACGCCCGAGCTGACCATCGGCGGGCGCGGGTCGAAGGGCACGGCGTTGCGGTTGACGGTGATGCCGACGGAGTGCAGCCGGTCCTCGGCCTGCCGGCCGTCGAGCTCCGACTCCCGCAGGTCCACGAGCACGAGGTGCACGTCGGTGCCGCCGCTGACCACGCCGAGGCCCGCCGCGCGGGAGTCGGGGGCCAGCAGCCGCTCGGCCAGGATCCGGGCGCCGGCGAGGGTGCGCTCCTGGCGCTCCCGGAACGCCGGCTGCGCGGCCAGCTTGAAGGCGACGGCCTTGGCGGCGATCACGTGCTCCAGCGGGCCGCCCTGCTGGCCGGGGAAGACCGCGGAGTCGAACCTCTTCGCCAGGTCGGCGGTGGCGAGGACGAACCCACCGCGCGGGCCGCCGAGGGTCTTGTGGGTGGTCGAGGTGACCACGTGCGCGTGCGGCACCGGGGAGGGGTGCAGCCCGGCGGCGACGAGCCCGGCGAAGTGCGCCATGTCCACCATCAGGTAGGCGCCGACCTCGTCGGCGATCCGGCGGAACGCGGCGAAGTCCAGCTGCCGGGGGTAGGCCGACCAGCCGGCGACGATCAGCCTGGGCCACCGCTCCCGCGCCAGCCGCGCCACCTCGGCCATGTCGACCCGGTGGTCCTCGCGGCGCACGTGGTAGGCGGCGACGTCGTAGAGCTTCCCGGAGAAGTTGAGCCGCATGCCGTGGGTCAGGTGGCCGCCGTGGGCGAGGTCCAGCCCGAGGATGGTGTCGCCCGGCTCCAGCAGGGCGGACATCACCGCGGCGTTGGCCTGGGCGCCGGAGTGCGGCTGGACGTTGGCGTACTCGGCGCCGAACAGGGACGTCAGCCGGTCGATCGCCAACTGCTCGACGACGTCGACGTGCTCGCACCCGCCGTAGTAGCGCCGGCCCGGGTAGCCCTCGGCGTACTTGTTGGTCAGCACCGAGCCCTGGGCCTGCATGACCGCCACCGGGGCGCAGTTCTCGCTGGCGATCATCTCCAGCGTGGTCTGCTGCCGGGCCAGTTCGGCGGAGATCGCGGCGGCGACCTCCGGGTCGGTGTCCGCCAGCGGCCGGTCGAGCACGCCGGCCGCCACGGACGGAGCGGTGTCGACCTGGACGGCCATGCCGGGTCCTCCCTGTTCGGGGATCTCGCGATGACTGGTATATCAGTCGTGCAGCACCGTAGGGCGGCGGCGGGCCCGGGTCAAGGGGACGGACACCCGGAGCCCGGGCCGGTCGAGTTCGCCGTCAGGCCCGCGCCCTCGACGGGGCCCCGCGCCGGCGGGACGACGGCGGGCCGGGACGACGTCGCCGTCCCGGCCCGCGGCGGAACGCGCGAGCTCAGGCCGAGAGTCGCTGCGTGAGCCACTCGTGGAAGAGCCCGATGTGGTGCTCGGAGGGCACCAGCACCCCGCCGTCGGCGTAGGCGCGGGAGGACATGGCCGGCTGGGTCCGCTCGCAGGCGGCGAAGTCCTGTTCGTTCACCCGGTGGAACAGCTCCACCGACCGGCTCACGTCCCGGCCCGACTCGACCACCTCGCGCGAGTAGAGCCAGTCGCACTCGACGATCGTGCGGTCGACCGCCACCGGGAACATCCGGTGGAAGACGACGTGGTCGGGCACCAGGTTGACGAAGACGGTCGGCTTGACCGTGATGGCGTAGTAGCGCCGGTCCTGGTCCTCCTCGACGCCCGGGAGCCGGTCGAAGCCCTCGCTGCCGTCGACCGTGAAGCCCTGGACGTCGGCCCCGAACTCGGCGCCGTGGCCGACGAAGAACTGCGCGGCGTACCCGTCGGCGAACTCGGGGAGCACCTCGGTGAGCTCCGGGTGGATCGTCGCGCAGTGATAGCACTCCATGAAGTTCTCGATGACGAGCTTCCAGTTGGCCCGGACGTCGTAGGTGACGCGGCGACCGACCGACAGCGAGTCGAGCTCGTAGCGCTCGACCGCCCGCGCGTCCCCGAGCCGCTCGGCGACGGCACCCACCACCTCGTCCTCGAAGGACGGGGGCTCCGCCGCCAGGCACACCCACGCGTAGCCCAGCCACTCGCGCAGGGCCACCGGCACGAGGCCGTACGCGACGCGGTCGACGTCGGGCATCTTCGTCAGGTTGGGGGCCGCGACCAGCTTGCCCTCGAGGTCGTAGGTCCAGGCGTGGTAGGGGCACTGGAAGGCCCGCCTGACCGTTCCCGACTCCTCCGTGCAGATCTGCGCGCCGCGGTGCCGGCAGACGTTGAGGAACGCCCGCAGGCGCCCGTCCCGGCTGCGGACCACGAGCACGCTCTCCCGGCCCACCTGGACCTTCCTGAAGGACCCGGGCGTCGGGAGGTCGCTCGAGCGCACGGCGCCGAACCACATGTCCTCGAAGACGCGGGACTGCTCCAGCGCGAAGACGGCGGGGTCGGTGTAGTAGTGGCCCGGCAGCGTGGGGATGAGGCTCGCGGGCCGGTCGGTGGTGGTCATACGGCACCTCGGGGTTCCGTCGGGCGGTGCGGTGTGGAGGACACGCTCGACGTCGCACGACGCATCGCCTGCGACGAACCGGGGTCGCCGACCGCAGCGGGTTCAGGCGACCGGTGTGTTGCACATTAATCAGTGCGTCGCGTCAGACGCAACAGTCCGGACGCCCACGGATCCCCGGGGCGCACGCCGCCGGGTCAGCGGGGCTGGCGGAAGAAGCCCAGCCTCCGGCTCAGCTCGTCGGCGCCGGAGACCACCTGCCGGGCGATCGCCGGGTAGTCCTCCGGGCCCATCCGGAAGGACGGCCCGGAGACGCTGAGGGCGGCGACCACGTCCCCGTCCGCCCCCCGGACCGGCGCGGCGACGGCGTTGAGCCCGACCTCGTACTCCTCGACCGTGGAACCCCAGCCCCGCTCGACGACCCGGTCCAGCTCCTGCCGCAGCACCTCGGGATCGGTGACCGTCGCGGCGGTGAAGCGCTGCAGCTCGCGGGAGAGCACGCCCTTGCGGACGGTGTCGGGCGCGTGGGCCAGGAGCACCTTCCCGCTCGACGTCGCGTGCAGCGGGGTGCCCTGCCCCACCCAGTTGTGCGTGCTGAGCGCCGCCGGCCCGCGGGCCTGGCTGACGTTCACGGCGCGGTCGCCGTCCAGGATGGCGACGTTGACGGTCTCCTCGAGGTCGGCGGCCAGCGCCTGGCAGATCGGCCGCCCCTCCCGGGCGATGTCCAGGTGCGCGGCGGCCGCGCCGGCCAGGCGCACGACGCCGAAGCCCAGCCGGTACTTGCCGCGGTCGGCCAGCTGCTCGACGAAGCCCCGGCTCTCGAGCGCGGCCACGAGCCGGAAGGCGGTGGACTTGTGCACCCCGAGCTCGGCGGCGATCTCGGTGACACCGGCCTCCCCGTGGGCCGCGAGGATCTCTAGGACGCTCAGGGCCCGGTCCACGGACTGGACGACGGCGACCGAGCCCCGCTCCCCGTTCTCCTCCTGCGGCCCGCTCATGACCTCAGCGTAGGTGGCGGGCGGCGGGGGTCGTCCCGTCTCTTGACGGGGCGACGCTGCACCACCATCCTGTTGCGCTATAAGCGCGTCGTTGCAACATTCGCAACAGTGAGCCTGGAGCGCCCATGATCCCGGTCTGCCCCACGACCGCGTTGCCGCCCGGCGAGGCGATCCGCGTCGAGGCCGACGAGCCCATCGCGGTCTTCAACGTCGACGGCGAGTTCTACGCGATCGACGACACGTGCACCCACCAGGACGCCTCGCTGGCCGACGGGTGGCTGGAGGGCTGCGCCGTGGAGTGCCCCCTGCACGCCTCCTGCTTCGACCTGCGCACCGGGGAGGTGTCCGGCCCGCCGGCCAGGACGCCGGTCCGCACGCACCGGGTCGTGGTCGAGGACGGCCTCCTGTACGTCGAGCCCGCGGACGTCGGGGAGGAGGGGGCGGCGTGACCTCCACGGTCGCCGTCGTCGGGGCCTCCCTGGCCGGCCTCTCCGCGGCCCGCGCCCTGCGGGACCAGGGCCACGAGGGCCGGGTCGTGGTCGTCGGCGACGAGGTGCACGCCCCCTACGACCGCCCGCCGCTGTCCAAGGAGTTCCTGGCCGGCGCGGCGTCGCTGGAGGACGTCGCCCTCGGCACGCCCGACGACGAGGACCTCGGGCTCGAGTGGCGGCTGGGCACCCGGGCGGTCCGCCTGGACCGGGCCGGCCGCTCGGTGCTGCTGGACGACGGCGGCGAGGTCCGTGCCGACGGCGTCGTCCTCGCCACCGGTGCCCGCGCCCGGCGCCTGCCCGGCAGCGAGCGGCTCGCCGGCGTGCACGTGCTGCGCTCCCTGGACGACGCGATCGCCCTGCGCGAGGACCTGGCCGCCGGCGGCCGCCTCGTGGTGATCGGCGCCGGCTTCATCGGGGCGGAGGTGGCCTCCACGGCCCGCAGGCTGGGGCTGGAGGTCACCGTCGTCGAGGCCCTGCCCGTCCCGCTCGCCGGCCCGCTGGGCGCCGACATGGGCGCGGTCTGCGCCGGGCTGCACGCCGCCCACGGGACCCGCCTGCTGGTCGGCACCGGCGTCGCCGGGCTCGTCGGCAGCGGCCGGGTCGAGGCCGTCGAGCTCACCGACGGCACGCGGCTGCCCGCCGACGTGGTGGTCGTGGGGATCGGGGCCGTCCCGAACACCGAGTGGCTCGCGGGGTCGGGCGTGGCCCTCGGCGACGGCGTCCTCACCGACCCCCGCGGTGCGACGAACACCCCCGGCGTGGTCGCGGTCGGCGACTGCGCCGCGGCGTGGTCGCCCGCCGCGGAGCGGCACGTCCGGACCGAGCACTGGACCAGCGCCCTCGAGCAGCCGGCCACCGCGGTCGCCACGCTCCTGGGCACCGGGACGCCCGCGCCGGCGCCGGTGCCGTACTTCTGGTCCGACCAGTACGGCGCCCGCATCCAGTTCGCGGGCTCGCGCCGCGAGGGCGACGTCGCCCGCGTGCTGGAGGGCAGCTGTGCCGACCGCTGCTTCCTGGTGGTCTACGAGCGCGAGGGACACCCCGTGGCCGTCCTCGGGATGGACCAGCCGCGCCTGTTCACCCGGTGGCGCCGGCAGCTGCGCGCTGCCGTGCCGACCGCCTCCTGAGTCCCGGCCGGCTCCTCCGGCCCAGAGCACGTCGCGAGCCGGCCGGCCCGGGACCGGCCGCCCGGCCGCCCCCGGCGGTGCGGCCGGGAGCGGGCGGGCGGCGGGGCCGGTCAGCCGCGCGGGCCGAGCGGACGGCCGATCGACCCCGCCTCGGACTGGTCCGGCTCCCGGGCGGGGACGGCCGTGCCCCCGGGCGGCACCACGAAGTTGCCCGTCGCGGTGACCGGCCGCCGGCTCCCCGGCTCGGCGTCGGCCGGGGACGACGGCGCCGGCACCCCGGCCGCGGCCGGAGCGCTCGGGGCGGGTTCCACGACGAGGACGAAGTCGTCGCCGTGGCGCTTGATGCCGTCGACCACGGCCTGCTCGATCGCCAGGGTGGCGTAGCTGCCCCGCAGCACGACGGGGTCGCGCCGGAGGTCCTTGACCAGGCTCACCGCCATCGCCGCCATCACCAGCGCGAACGGCAGCGCCGCGATGATCGTCAGGTTCTGCAGCCCGGTCAGGGCGGCGCCGCCCTCCCCCAGGAGCAGCATGATCGCCGCGACGGAGCCCATCACCACGCCCCAGAAGACGACGACCCAGCGGCTCGGTTCCAGCGTGCCCCGCTGGGAGAGCGACCCCATGACGATGGAGGCGGCGTCCGCACCGGACACGAAGAAGATCGCCACCAGGACCATCACGAGCACGGTCGCGGCGGTGGCCAGCGGGTACTGCTCCAGGACGGCGAACAGCCGGCCCTCCGTGGTGGCCTGGCCGGCCACGTCGACGCCGCTGCGCTGGGCGGCGATCCCGGCCCCGCCGAACACCGCGAACCAGAGCAGGCTGACCAGGCTGGGCACGAGGAGCACGCCGGTGACGAACTGCCGGATGGTCCGGCCGCGGCTGATGCGCGCGATGAACAGCCCGACGAACGGCGTCCAGCTGATCCACCAGGCCCAGTAGAAGACCGTCCAGCCGCGCAGCCAGGTGGCCATCGGGTCGCCGCCGGTGGCCTCGGTGCGCGCGGCCATCTCGCCGAGGTCGGAGAAGTAGCTGCCGACCGCGTCGGGCAGCAGGTTCAGGATGAAGATCGTCGGGCCGACGACGAAGACGAACACCGCGAGCAGCAGGGCCAGCACCATGTTGGTGTTGGACAGCCACTGGATCCCGCGCTCGATGCCGGAGACGGCCGAGGCGACGAAGGCGGCGGTCAGGATCGCGATGATCGCGACCAGGACGCCGTTGCCCACGTCCCCGGCCCAGCCGAGGATCTCGACCCCGCTGCCGATCTGCAGGGCGCCGAGACCGAGGGAGGCCGCCGACCCGAACAGCGTCGCGAAGATCGCCAGGACGTCGATGACCCGGCCGGCCGGACCGGTCGCCCGCCGCTCGCCGAGCAGGGGGATGAAGGCCGAGCTGATCAGCTGCCGGCGGCCGCGCCGGAACGTGCCGTAGGCGATCGCCAGGCCCACGACGGCGTACATCGCCCACGGGTGCAGCGTCCAGTGGAACAGCGTGGTCGCCATCGCCGTCTGGATCGCCTCGGAGGTCTCGGCCTCGGTCGTCAGCGGCGGCGGGGCGACGAAGTGCGACACCGGCTCGGCGACCCCGAAGAACATCAGCCCGATGCCCATGCCGGCGCTGAACATCATGGCGATCCACGAGACGGTGCGGAACTGCGGCCGCTCGTCGTCGCGCCCGAGCGGGATGCGCCCGTACCTGCTGGCCGCCAGCCAGATCACGTACACGACGAAGGCCGAGGCCAGCAGGACGAACAGCCAGCCGAGGTTGCCGGTGATCCAGCCGAGGACCGAGCTGCTGGCGGTGCCGAGGCCCGTGGGGGTCGCGAACCCCCAGGCGACGAAGCCCAGCGCCATCACCGCGGCGACGGCGAACAGGACCCGGTCGACCGCCCAGTACCGGTCGGCGACGCAGGGAGGCGGCTCGGCGATCGCCGGGTGGGTCCCGGTCACGGTGACGTCCGTGGCGTGCACGGCGGGGCGGTCCTCCCGGGCTGCGCCGCCGCCGGCCTCCGCCGCACCGGCCTCCACGGCCCCGGACCGGTCCGGCCGGCGCGACGGCGGGATGGGCTCGCGTGGTTCCACCATGACGTCCCCCAATCACTGTTGCGTCATTCGAGACCCACTTCGGAAGAGGGAACCAGAGCCCCGCCCGAGGGACAAGGGTCGAACGTGACGCACACCACAGCGTGGCACCTTGGCTGCCCCGCGCCACCCGGCCGTCACGGGCCGCCGGGAGCCGCTCCCCATCCCGATCGGGACCTGATCACGACGCTTCGGCAGGAGTGGCACAGCGCCCGCTCGCCCGGGTCGACCCGGTGCTCGGCGTCGGCCTCGACGGTCCCGACGTCCTCGGCGCGCTGCAGGTCGCGCTCCTCGCCACGGACGTGCCCGACGGGTGGGCTCCGGCCGGAGCGCCTCCCGTGGTCGAGGGGATCATGCGCCACGCCGTCGCGGCGGCCAGCGCGAGGAGGACGGCCGCCCCGATCGACGTGACCTGCATGGCCCAGGTGAACGACCCGCGCGCCATCCCGAGCACCTCGCCGTCCCCCAGCACGCGGTCCGCCTGCGCGAGCGACTCGCGCACCGCTCCCCCGAGGTCCTCGGGCAGGTGGGCGCGGTAGAGCACGGTCTGCAGCGACCCGAGCACCGCGATGCCGAGAGCGGCGCCGAGTTCGTACGACGTCTCGGACAACGCGGAGGCGGTCCCGGCCCGGTGCGGCTCGACCGCCCCGACGGCGGCATCGGTGCTCAGCGTGAACGCGATCCCGAAGCCCGCCCCGACGGCGAGCAGGGCGGGGACGAGCCAGACGTACCCGTGCATCCCCTCGGCGCCGGCCAGGGCCAGCATGCCGAGGGCGGAGAGCCACAGGCCGGTGCCGATGGCCCGCCCGAGCCCCACCCGGGCGACGAGCGGACCCACCACGACGAGCACGCCCAGCGAGGCGAGCATCAGGGGCAGCTCCTGGAGACCGGCCTGGAGCGGGGTGGAGCCCCGGACCAGCTGCAGGTACTGCGAGAAGAAGAAGAGCAGCCCCGTGAGCGCGGTCAGCGCGATCACCTGGGTGGCCAGCGCCCCGGAGAAGGCGCGGTGGGCGAACAGCCGGACGTCGATCAGGGGGGAGGCGATCCGCCGCTGCCGCCGCACGAACGACGCGGCCACGAGCACACCCAGGACGGCGGCGACCCCCGCGAGAGGGGCGAGCCCGTGCCCGGCGACCTCCTTGACCGCGAGGACGACGGCCAGGACGGCCACCACCGACTGGGCCGCCCCGAGCACGTCGAGCCGCCCGGGCCGGGGATCGCGCGACTCGGGCAGGAGGAACCAGCCGGCGACCAGGAGCACGGCCACGACCGGCAGGTTGACCAGGAACACCGAGCCCCACCAGAAGTGCTCCAGCAGGGCTCCCCCGACCAGCGGGCCGAGCACGGCGCCACCCGACGCGCCGGCGCTCCACAGCGCGATCGCCCTCGTGCGCTGCCGCGCGACCGGGAACAGGTTGCGGATCAGCGACAGCGTCGAGGGCATGAGCGTCGCGGCCGCGACACCCTGCACGGCGCGCGCCGCGATCAGCGTGCCGGGGTCCGGCGCGAGCCCCGCGACGGCCGAGGAGATGCCGAAGGCCAGGGTGCCGACGAGCAGCACCCGCCTGCGGCCGAAGCGGTCGGCGAGCCCGCCCATCAGCACGAGCAGGCCGGCGAGCAGGAAGCCGTACACGTCGGCGATCCACAGGACCTCCCCGGCCGTCGGCCGGAGGTCCGCGGTCAGCGCGGGGACCGCGAGCGTCAGCACCGTGCTGTCGACCGAGAGCAGCACGACCGAGAGGACGAGCACCGCGAGGGCCGCCCACTCCCGCGGACCGGCCGGCCCGGCCTCCCGGGGGACGGGAACGATCGGGGCCGTGCCGGGCGGACTCGCGGACATGGAGGCGAGCCTACCGACCAGACGGTTTGCAAGTCATCCTCCTAGGCTCGGCCGACAGCTGAGGAGGTGGACGTGCCGGGTCCCGTGCGCGATGCCGCTCGCACGCGGCGGGCGCTCCTGGACGCCGCCGGCCGCTCGGTCGTCGTCCACGGTGCCGCCGTGAGCCTGGACGCGGTCGCCCGCGAGGCGGGCGTCTCGAAGGGCGGCCTGATGCACCACTTCCGCAGCAAGGACGAGCTGCTCACGGCGCTGGCCGACGACCTCTTCGACCGGTTCACCCGCTCCGTCGAGGAGCGCGTCGACCCCTCGGACGGTGCACCCGGGCGGCGGCTGCGGGCCTACGTCCACGCCACGTTCGACGACCTCGAGGCGGGAGCGGACGCCGTGGAGCTGGCCACGCTCATGGCCACCCTGGGCTCGTTCCCCGAGGCGGCCCGCCGGTCCCAGGAGCGCTACCGCCGGTGGAACGAGACGCTCGTCGAGGACGGCCTGGACCCGCAGCGCGTGCTCGTGGTCATGCGCGCCTGCGACGGCGCATCGGTCGCCCACCTGTTCGAGGGACCGGCCGCTCCGGAGGAGCTGGCCATCGCGCGCAGCCTCCTGCTCGCCCTCACCCGGGGCGAGGGACCGCTCGTCCAGCCGGTCGACCCCCGCGGACGGCCGGGAGGCGGAGCCGGGTGACTCCTCAGCCCCCGCCGTCCCCCACCGGCACGCAGAGCACCGGGCGGTCGGAGAGGTGCAGCAGCTTGTGCGAGACCGACCCCAGGACGGCGCCGCGCAACGGGCTCTCGCCCCGGGTGCCGACGACGATGACCCGCCCGTCGTGCCGGTGCGCGGCCTCGACCAGCGCCTGGGCCGGCTTCTGCGACAGCACCTCCACGACCGTCGGGACACCGCTCCGCTCCGCCTCCGCGACGGCGTGCGACACCGCCGTCCGGCCCAGCTCGGCCAGCGCCCGCTGGTGGGCCTGGAACTCCTCCCCCACGCCGCCGGGTGGCTCGACGCCGTACACGAGGACGAGCGGCTCCTCGAAGCGTGCGGCCAGCGCGATCGCCATGGCCAGCGCCGCCTGGGATCCCGGCGACTCGTCGTAGCCCAGCACGATGCTCACCGCAGGTCCTCGTCGACGTCGATCCGCTCCCCGGCGATCCCGGGACGCTCCTGCCAGTACCGGCCGTCCCGGGCCCGCCAGACGACCATCAGGACGAGGCCGAGGAGGAAGATCCCGACGCCGATCACCAGCGGCGGGCCCACGCCCAGCCAGGCCTGGCCGGTGTAGGAGTTCTCCGGGTCGGCGAGGTCGCCGATCGACAGCACCAGCAGCCAGACGAGCAGTCCCGCCCCCACCAGGGGCCCGACGCCGATGAGGAGGAAGGCCGACACGCTGCGCGTCAGCTGCCGCCGGTGGTAGACGGCGCAGGCGATGCCGGTCAGCGCGTAGTAGAAGGCGATGAGCAGCGAGAGCGCGGTGATCGAGTCGAACAGCGCGTTCTCGCTGAGCAGGCTGACGGCGACGAACCAGACGCTGGCGATGACGCCGACCCACCAGGTGGAGACGTCGGGGGTGCGGTGCCGCGGCGAGATGTGCCCGAACCGGCGGGGCAGCGCGTGCCGGCGGGCCATGGACAGCCCCGTCCGCGACGCGGGGAGGATCGTCGTCTGCGTCGATGCGATCGCGGCCGTGGCCACCGCCAGGAGGACCACCCAGTCCCAGCCGCCCATCACCTCGGTGGACAGCAGGGCGAAGATCGCCTCCTCCTCGTCGGCGTTGTCGGCGAGGTAGTCGGTGCCCGCGAAGGCCAGGACGGCGACCGCCACGGCGACGTAGGTGACCAGCAGGACGACGGTCGAGACGATGGCGGCGCGGCCGGGCGTGGAGGTGGAGTCGCGGGTCTCCTCGGTCAGGTTCACCGCCGACTCCCAGCCCCAGTAGGCGAAGACGCCGAGCAGCAGCCCGCCGGTGAGCGCCGCGCCACCGGCGCCGAAGGGGTTGAGCCAGCTCCAGTCCGGGTCGAGCCCGCCCAGCGGGCTGTCGCCGCTCACCCCGCGGTAGATCGCGACGGCGGCGAACACCAGCAGGGCGACGGTCTGGGCGAGGATCAGCGCGTTCTGCAGCCGCGCCGACAGCTCGGTGCCCAGCACGCAGATCCACGTCATCAACACGATCAGCGCGACGGTGAGCACGAGGACGACCGCGGTGTTCTCGGCCAGCGAGTCCAGGTTCAGCGTCCGCAGCGTGAAGACGACGCCGACGTTGGCGAGCGACCCGATGATGAGGACACCCGTCATCGTGATCGCCCAGCCGCCGATCCAGCCGGCCCACGGCCCCATCGCCCGGGTCACCCACGAGAACGTCGTCCCGCAGTCGGGGTCCACCCGGTTGAGCGCGGCGAAGGCCGACGCGATGAGCAGCATCGGCACGAAGGAGGCCAGCAGCACGCCGGGTGTGTTGACCCCGGTGAGCGCCACCAGCGCGCCGATGATCGCGGCCAGGGAGTAGGCCGGCGAGGTGGAGGCCAGGCCGATCACGAGCGCGTCGAGGAACCCGATGGCGCCCGGGCGGAGGGTCGCCCCGTCCGGGGGACGGTCGACGGCCTCGGGTGGATCCGGCTGCATGCGACGGTTATGGCAGCTGGAGCCGCTCCGGACAAGTATTCGCCCGTCCCGGACCTGGTCAGACCGCGGAACCCGTCGCTACGGTGGCCGCCTCCCGTGGAGGTGGCCATGCGCGTCCTGCTGGTGGGTGCCGGCGGCGTCGGCAGTGCGGTGGCGGCCATCGCGGCGCGGCGCGCGTTCGTCGAGTGCCTCGTCGTGGCCGACTTCGACCCCGCCCGGGCCGGCAAGGCCGTCGCCGCGGCCGGCGACGCGCGGTTCCTCGCCGCCCGCGTCGACGCCTCCGACGAGGCCGCCGTCCGGGCGCTGATCGCCGAGCACCGGTGCGACGTCGTCCTCAACGCGACCGACCCCCGGTTCGTGATGCCGCTGTTCCGGGCGGCGCTGGCGGCCGGCGTCGACTACCTGGACATGGCGATGTCGCTGTCGCGTCCCCATCCCGAGCGCCCGTACGAGCAGACGGGGGTCAAGCTCGGCGACGAGCAGTTCGCGCTGGCCGCCGAGTGGGAGGCGGCGGGGCGGCTGGCCCTGGTCGGCATGGGCGTGGAACCGGGCCTGTCCGACGTGTTCGCCCGCTACGCCGCCGACCACCTGTTCAGCGTGGTCGACGAGCTCGGCGTCCGGGACGGCGCCGACCTGACCGTGCGGGGGCACGCGTTCGCGCCGTCGTTCAACGTCTGGACCACGATCGAGGAGTGCCTCAACCCGCCGGTCGTCTGGGAGCGCGACCGGGGCTGGTACACCACCGAGCCGTTCAGCGAGCCGGAGGTCTTCGACTTCCCCGAGGGCATCGGCCCGGTGGAGTGCGTGAACGTGGAGCACGAGGAGGTGCTCCTCATGCCGCGGTGGGTCGACGCCCGCCGGGTCACCTTCAAGTACGGCCTGGGCAGCGAGTTCATCGGCGTCCTCAAGGCCCTGCACACGGTGGGCCTGGACTCGACCACGCCGGTGCGCGTGGGCGACGTCGAGGTGGCGCCCCGCGACCTGGTCGCGGCCGCCCTGCCGGACCCGGCCTCCCTCGGCGACCTGATGACCGGGCGGACCTGCGCGGGCCTGTGGGTGAGCGGCACGGGCACCGACGGGCGGCCCCGCCAGGTGTACCTGTACCACGTGGTCGACAACGCCTGGTCGATGGCGGAGTACGGGTCGCAGGCGGTGGTCTGGCAGACCGCGGTCAACCCCGTGGTGGCTCTCGAGCTGCGCGCGACCGGGCGGTGGCGGGGCAGCGGGGTGCTCGGCCCGGAGGCGTTCGACGCCGTCCCGTTCCTCGACCTGCTGACCTCCTACGGCTCGCCCTGGGGCCTGCGCGAGGGCGGCTGAGCCGCCCGCGCGCGAGGACCTCCCGGCGCCGGTGCCGGCCGCCGGGAGGTCCCCCGGGGAGGGAGCCGCTCCCCTACTCGTCGAAGACCAGCGAGGGCGTGTCCTGCCGCAGGGTCTGGCCCCGGAAGAACTCCGGGTGCCGGGCCCGCCAGGCGAGCATGAGGACCGCGCCGAGCAGGAGCAGGCCGATGCCGATCACGAACACGCTGCCGAGACCGAACACCGACGAGCCGCTGCCGTAGGCCGGGTCGAGGGTGTCGATCGCGGTCTGCACGAACACCGCGGTGAGCATCAGCGCGCCGAGCAGCGGCATCACGCCCTTGACGAGGAGGTCCTTGGCGCTGCGCCGCAGCTCGTGGCGGAAGTACCAGACGCAGGCGTAGGCGGTCAGCCCGTAGTAGAAGCAGATCATCAGGCCGAGCGCGTAGATCGTGTCGATGAGCACGTTCTCGCTGATCAGCGTCATGCCGACGTAGAACAGCGCCGTCGCGACGCCGGCGACCAGCGTGGCCGTCGACGGGCCGCGGAAGCGGGGGTGCACGTCGGCCAGCCGCCGCGGCAGCGCCCCGTAGGTGGCCATCGCCAGCAGCGTGCGCGTCGGCGGGAGGAAGGTGGTCTGCAGCGAGGACGCCGAGCTCGCGACGACCGCGAGGAAGAGCAGGAACGCCAGGCCGGGACCCATCACCGGCCCGGCGAGGGCGGCGAACACGTTGTCCCCGGTGTCCGGGTTGCCCAGCCCCGTGCCCTCGGTCCCGATGCCGGCGTACATCTGCACCGCGATCGCCGCGACCAGGTAGGTGAGCACGATGACGGCGATCGTCACCAGCGCCGCGCGGCCGGGGGTCCGGGCCGAGCCGGTCGTCTCCTCGTTGACCGTCAGGCAGGTGTCCCAGCCCCAGTAGATGAACAGCGACAGGGACAGGCCCGCGGTGAAGGCGCTGAACGAGGTGACCGCCGTCGGGTCGAGCCAGGAGAACTCGAAGGGGATGCCGCCGGACGAGGAGCCGGACTTGACCAGCGCGAGGACGACGAACAGCAGCAGGACCGCCATCTGGAAGCCGACCAGCGTGTACTGCAGCCGCTTGGTGGCCTCCACCCCGCGGTAGGTCACCCAGGTCGCCAGCGCGACGAAGACGACGCAGGTCACCACGTTGACGAGCCGGTCGTCACCGAGCGCGCCGATCGTCTCCGACCCGGTGATCTCACCGAGCAGCAGGTAGAAGAAGGAGACCGCGACCCCGGCCAGGTTGGACAGCACGATGACCGTCGCCAGCAGCGCGCCCCAGCCGCAGAGCCAGCCGACGTAGGGGTTGAAGGCCTTGGTGGCCCAGGTGAACGAGGTGCCGCAGTCCGGCGCGACCCGGTTGAGCTCCCGGTAGCCGTAGGCCACCAGCAGCATCGGGATGAAGCCGACGAGGAAGACCGCCGGCATCTGCAGCCCGACCTCGGTCACCGTCGGGCCGAGGGTCGCGGTCAGCGCGTACACCGGCGCGATGCTCGAGATGCCGAGGACCACGCTGGCCAGCAGCCCCACCGAGTTCCTCGACAGCCCCTTCGACCTCAGGTCGGCACCCGCGCCCACCGATCGCTCGTCCACGCTCATGCACGTCCTCCTCGTCGCGCCGGGCGGCGCCGCACGACCCGGCGTGTGCACCGGGTCACAACCGGAACGATCAGGTGACCGTCCCGCCCGGGGGAAGAGTCCGTCGTGTACACCCGCGCGCCACCGGAACGACGGTCCGGCACGGCCGGGTCGACGGATCCCGGTGCGCAGACCCTGCCCGACGACTGTTTCGTGCGCGTGTCGGCCGACACCTCCGGCCCCCGGCCGCGTCGTGCGGCCCGTCGGTCACGTCCGCGGGCACGCCCGGGCGCCGGCGCCCCGTCGGTCCGGATCCGCGCGCCGAGGGAGCCCGTGAGCACGGAAGACATCGGAGTGAGGCGTCCATGCGACGGGAACCGTCGGTCCGGCGGCTTGACAGCACGGATCCAGTCGTCACGATGGAGCCGTACCCTGCGGCCACCCCGGACCGCACGACTGATCGGACCTCTGCCGCGATGACGCGCTATGGCGCCCAGTACGGGCCCGACATCACCTATCTCGGCGTCGACCGCTGCGACCTCGGCGACCCGGCGTCCCTCGCCGGTGCGGACGTCGTGGTCCTCGGCGCCCCCTTCGACGGTGGGACCTCCCACCGTCCCGGCACCCGCTTCGGCCCGCAGGCCATCCGGATGACCGACTACCTGCCCCACGACGGCTCCCGGCCCAGCCTCGCGCTGCGCACCGACGGGCTGCGCGACCTGCGGGTCCTCGACGCCGGTGACGTCGAGATGTACTCCGGTGACATCGAGACCGCCCTGCCGGCGCTGGAGGCGGCGGTGGAGACGGTGGCCCGGGCCGGCGCGATCCCGGTCGTGCTGGGCGGGGACCACTCGATCGCCTTCGCCGACGCCAAGGGCGTGGCCAACGTCCTCGGCCACGGCCGGGTCTCGATGATCCACTTCGACGCGCACGCCGACACCGGCGACATCGAGTTCGGCTCGCTGTGGGGGCACGGCCAGCCGATGCGCCGGCTCATCGAGTCCGGCGCGCTGCGCGGCGACCGCTTCCTGCAGGTCGGCCTGCGCGGCTACTGGCCACCGCCGGAGACGCTGGACTGGATGGCCGCGCAGCGGATGCGCTCCTACGAGATGACCGAGATCGCCCACCGCGGGCTCGAGGAGTGCCTGACCGAGGCGTTCGGCATCGCCACCGACGAGTGCGACGGCGTCTTCCTCTCCGTGGACATCGACGTCTGCGACCCCGGGCACGCCCCGGGCACCGGGACCCCCGAGCCCGGCGGGCTGACCGCCCGGCAGCTGCTGGACTCCGTCCGCCGCACCTGCCTGGAGCTGCCGGTGGTCGGGGTCGACGTCGTCGAGGTCAGCCCGCCCTACGACCACGCCGACATCACGGCCGCCCTCGCCAACCGGGTGGTCCTGGAGGCGCTGTCGGCGATCGCCCGGCGCCGCCGGGACGCCCGGGACGGCACCCGCTGGGACCCGTCCCTCCCCCTGCTCGCCCACCGACCCGACACCGCCCCGGAGGACCCGTCATGACCGAGCACGCGCCGTCCTGCCACAGCGCCGGCGGTCCCGGCAGCACCGGCCGCTCGGCCGGTGCCGGCACGCCGCACCCGCTCGACCCGCTGACCGCCGAGGAGTTCCGCGCCGCCGCGGCGGTCCTGCGCCGCGACAAGGGCGTCGACGAGCGCTGGCGGTTCGCCTCCGTCGAGCTGCGCGAGCCGGCCAAGGACGTCGTCCGCGCGTTCCGCCCCGGCGACCCGATCCGCCGCGAGGCCCGGGTCACCGCCTGGAGCCGGGACGAGGGCGTCCCCTACAAGGCCGTCGTGTCGCTCACCGACGACGCCGTCCTGTCCTGGGAGGCGGTGCCCGGGCAGCAGGCGAACATGACCCTCGACGAGTGGCACGAGGCGCACGAGGTGCTCATCCAGCACCCCGACGTCGTCGCCGCCCTGGCCAAGCGCGGCATCACCGACCTCGACCTGGTGCTCATCGACACCTGGGCCTACGGCCACTCGCTCATCCCGCAGGGCCTGCAGGACCGCCGGGTCGGCTGGACCGACGTGTGGCGCCGCTCGGAGCCCAACGGCAACCCGTACGCCAACCCGGTCATGGGCCTGCACTTCGTCGTCGACCTCAACACGATGGAGCTGCTGCAGGTCGAGGACAGCCCGCCGCCGGCGCAGCCCGCCGTCATGGGCGAGTACGTGCCGTCGCTCGTCCCCGGCCTGCAGCAGCGCACCGACGTGCGGCCGCTGGAGATCACCCAGCCCGAGGGCGTCTCGTTCGAGCTCGACGGGCACGAGCTGCGCTGGCAGAAGTGGTCGATGAGGCTGGGCTTCAACCACCGCGAGGGACTGGTCGTCCACCGGCTCGCCTACGACGGGCGGCCGGTGGCCCACCGGATGTCGTTCGCCGAGATGGTCGTGCCCTACCGCGACCCGAGCCCCGACCACCACCGGCGCACCGCCTTCGACATCGGCGAGTGGGGCCTGGGCTTCATGACCACCTCGCTGAAGCTCGGCTGCGACTGCCTCGGCGACATCACCTACGTCGACGCCGTCCTGCACGACACCCGGGGCGAGCCGTACACGATCGAGAACGCGATCTGCCTGCACGAGGAGGACGACGGCGTGCTGTGGAAGCACGTCGACGAGCAGGCCGGCGCCGAGGTCCGCCGGTCGCGGCGGATGGTCGTCTCGTTCCACGCCACGGTGGCCAACTACGAGTACCTGACCTACTGGCGCTTCTACCAGGACGGCACCGTCCAGTGCGAGGTCCGCGCCACCGGGATCATGGTCACCAGCGCCTTCCAGGGCACCCCGCCGCCCTACGGCACCGTCGTCGACGAGCAGACCTACGCGCCCGTCCACCAGCACTTCGTCGTGGCGCGGCTGGACATGGAGGTCGACGGCCCGGAGAACACCGTCGTCGTCACCGAGAGCGAGGCGCTGCCGGTGACGGAGGACAACCCGTACGGCCTGGCCGTGGTGACCCGCAGCCGCCCGGTGGAGTCGGAGTCGCAGGGCCGCCTGGACCTCGACTTCGCCACCCAGCGCAGCTTCAAGGTGGTCAACCGCACGAGGCCGAACCGCCTCGGCACCGCTCCCGGCTACAAGCTGTACCCCAACTCGGCGATCCCGTCGCTGGCCGACCCGAGCGCGCCGTTCCGGCAGCGCGCCCAGGTCATCGACCACCCGGTGTGGGTGAGCCGGTTCGACGAGGAGGAGCGCTGGCCCTCGGGCGAGTTCTGCAACCAGAGCTCGCGGGACGCGGGGCTGCCGGTGTGGCAGGAGGCCGACCGCCCGCTCGTGGACACCGACGTCGTGCTGTGGCACGTCTTCGGCATCCACCACGTGCCGCGGCCCGAGGACTGGCCGGTCATGCCGGTCGACGTCTTCTCCTTCGAGCTGAAGCCGGTCGGCTTCTTCGACTGCAACCCGGCCCTGGACGTGCCGCCCTCGGCCTCGGGGCACTGCTCCTGATGGACGGGCGACCGGCAGCTGCGGGCCGCTCCGGCGGGCCGCAGCTGCTGGCCGCCACCGCGGCGGGGGTGGCGACGACGTCGGCGCTGCTGCACCTGCCGCCGCTCGTCCCGCCCGCGCCCGGCTGGGGCGCCGTCGTCCCCCTGGCGCTGACGGCCGCCTGCCTGGGCTGCGCCGTGCACCTGTGGCGCCGGCCGTCGGTGGCGGCGTGGGCGGGGCACGTCGGGGTGGCCGCGCTCATGCTCGCCCACCCGCTGCTCGCGCCCGCGGGGCACGTGCACGGCGCGGGCGCCTGGGCGCCCGGGGTGCTGCTGCTCCTCGCCGGGCTCGGCGTCCTGCTGGGCCTGCTGCGCTGGGCCCTGGGGACCGACGTCCCGGTGCGCTGCCGGCCGGGTCAGATGCCGGCGGCGGGCGGGAGCTCGGGACGGCGGGTCCCCCAGGCGTAGGTCTGCTTGCGCAGCCCCAGGTAGAGGTGGGTCTCGGTGGACGTGACGCCCTCGAGGGCCCGGATCCGGGCCACGGTCCCCAGCAGCTGGTCGTCGTCCTCGGCGACCACCTCCACCAGCAGGTCCGCCGGGCCCGCGGTGACCACCACGTAGATCACCTCCGGCAGGGCGGCGATCGAGTCGCCGACCGTGCGCGGGTCGCCCTGCGTCCGGACGGTCACCATCGCCTGGCGGGAGAACCCGACCTGCAGCGGGTCGGTGACCGCGACGATCTGCATCACCCCGGCGTCGAGCAGCCGCTGCACCCGCTGGCGGACGGCGGCCTCCGACAGCCCCACCGCCGCGGCGATGCGGGCGTAGGGACGGCGGCCGTCCTCCTGGAGCTGCTCGATGATGGCCCGCGACACGTCGTCGAGCACGAGCTCCCGACGGATGCTCACCCGGCCTCCCGCCTCGGTCGCGTGGGCCCGGTGACCCCGGGCTCCCGGATCGTAACGACCACCCGGGAGCCCGGCGCCCTCCCTCCGGGGGAGCTCACCCGACGGCGTCGACCAGCCGGCGCAGCTCGGCCACCACCACGCAGGCCCGGCCCAGCACGTCGTCCCGGGCGGACCCGGCCCGGTCCCGGACGGCGGCGAAGCGGGCCAGCGGTGCCCGGTGTCGGGCGGTGAGGGCCCCGGCGTCGGCGTCCGGCAGCAGCGCGGCCACCAGCGCCCACCGCAGCCGGTCCACCTCCTCGCGCAGGGCCGCGCGGGCGGCGACCACCCAGTGCGAGTCGCCGGCCTCCTCGGTGGTCCAGCCGTGGACGCGCGGCAGGTCCAGCAGCCGCTCGACGGCGGCGTCGGCCGCGGCCGCGCGCTCCAGGTCCACCCCGGTCGCGGCCGCCACCCCGGCCAGGTCGACGAGGTCGGCCCGGCAGGCGAGGACGGCGACCCGCTCGGCGAGGTCCGGCGTCGCGCCGGCCGCGGCCAGCCCGGCGCGCAGCTCCCGGGCGCGGTCGCCGGCGGCGCCCGGCCGATCCAGCCAGGTCCCGGCCGGGACCCGCGCGACCGCGGCGGCCAGCGCCGGCACCGCCGCGGTGAGCTCCGCCGGGTCCCGGTGGGCGGCCAGCAGCCGGTCGGCGGCCCGCTCGGTGGCCGCCTGCAGCTCGGCCAGCACCGGCCGCTCCACGGCCAGCGGGACCTCCTCCCCGGCGAGGCCGTCCACCAGCGCCCACAGCGGGTCCAGGCCGAGCACCCGGGTGGCGGCGACGGCGGCGCGGGCCGCCGCCGCCGTCGGGACGCCGTGCCGCTCCTCCAGCCGCAGCAGGAGGCCCGGGCCGACCCGGTTGACCAGGTCGTTGGCCAGCTGGGTGGCGGTGATCTCGCGGGCCAGCGGGTGGGCGGCGACGCGGTCGGGCCAGCGCTCGCGCACCGCCGCCGGGAAGTAGGCCGCGAGCACGCCGGCCACCGACGGGTCGTCGGGCAGGTCGCTCGCGAGCAGCTCCTCGCGCACCAGGTTCTTCGAGTGCGCGAGCAGCACCGCGGCCTCCGGCCGGGTCAGTCCGGCACCCGCCTGGCGCAGCCGCTCGATGCCGGCCTCCGAGGGCAGTCCCTCCAGGTCGCGGTCGAGCCCGTGCCGCTCGAGGTCGCCGATCAGCTGGGCGTGCCGGTCGAGCAGGAACGGCGCCTGGGCCGCGCACACCGACAGCGCCCGCGCCTGCAGCGCGTTGTCGGCGAGCACCGCCGCGGCCACCTCGTCCTCGACCGCGCGCAGCACCGCGTCCCGCTCGGCCCGCGGCACCCCGGACAGCGCGATCTTGAGGTTGACCTCGCGGTCGGAGGTGTCCACGCCGGCGGAGTTGTCGATGAAGTCGGTGTTGAGCGCCACCCCGGCCCGGGCCGCCTCGACCCGGGCACGCTGGGTCAGGCCCAGGTTGCCGCCCTCCCCCACCACGCGGCAGCGCAGCTCGCCGGCGGTGATGCGGACCGCGTCGTTGGCGCGGTCGCCCACCTGCGCGTCGGTCTCGTCCGCGGCGCGGACGTAGGTGCCGATGCCGCCGTTCCACAGCAGGTCGACCGGCGCCCGCAGCACCGCCCGCACCAGCTCGGCCGGCGGGAGCTCCTCGGCGTCCACGCCCAGCCGGGCGCGCACCTGCGGCGGGAGCGGCACGGACTTGGCGTCGCGGCGGTGCACGCCGCCGCCCTCGGACAGCGCCGACCGGTCGTAGTCGTCCCACGACGAGCCGGGCAGCGCGGCCAGCCGTCGGCGCTCCGCCGCCGACCGCGCCGGGTCGGGGTCGGGGTCGAGGAACACGTGCCGGTGGTCGAAGGCGGCGACCAGCCGCAGCCGGTCCGACAGCAGCATCCCGTTGCCGAAGACGTCGCCGGACATGTCGCCGATGCCGGCCACCGTCAGCTCACCGTCGGGGTCGACGCCGAGCTCGCGCAGGTGCCGGCGCACCGACACCCAGGCGCCGCGGGCGGTGATGCCCATGGCCTTGTGGTCGTAGCCGACCGAGCCGCCGGAGGCGAACGCGTCGCCCAGCCAGAACCCGCGGCGCTCGGCCACCTCGTTGGCCAGGTCGGAGAAGGTCGCCGTCCCCTTGTCGGCCGCGACCACCAGGTAGGGGTCCGCGCCGTCGTGCACCACCGTGCGGGGCGGGTGGACGACGCGGTCGCCGTCCCGGTCGTCGGTGACGTCGAGGAGCGCACCGACGAAGGTGCGGTAGGCGGCGGCCACCCGCTCCTGCACCGCCGCCCGGTCCAGGCCGCGCAGGTCCTCCCGGACGACGAACGCGCCCTTGGCGCCGGCCGGCACGATGACGGCGTTCTTCACCATCTGCGCCTTGACCAGGCCGAGCACCTCGGTGCGGAAGTCCTCGGGACGCTCGGACCAGCGCAGCCCGCCGCGCGCGACCCGGGCGCCGCGCAGGTGCAGCCCCTCCACGCGGGGCGAGCAGACGAAGGTCTCCACCTCCGGCCGCGGCGCGGGCAGCAGGCCGAGCCCCGCGGAGGCGATCTTGAGGGCCAGCGCCGGCCGCGGCGCCCCGGCCTCGTCGACCTGGTAGCGGTTGGTGCGCACGACGGCGGCCAGGACGTCGCGCAGGCCGCGCAGGATGCGGTCGGCGTCCAGGCTCGTGGTCCGGGTGAGCAGCTCGGCCAGGTGCCCGGCCGCCGACGCCGCGGCCGCCGGGTCGGCGGCGTCGGGGTCGTGCCGGGCGGCGAAGTGCGCCAGCAGCGCGCGGGCGAAGTCCGGAGCGGCCAGGACCGTCTCCTCGACGTAGCTGCGCGACAGGCCCAGGCCGACCTGGGCGAGGTAGCGGCAGGCGGCGCGCAGCACCGCGACGTCGGGCACCGCCAGCCCGGCGCCGACGGTGAGCCGGGAGAGGCCGTCGAGCTCGGTCTCCTCCGCCCAGGCGGCGGCCAGCGCCTGCTCCAGCCGGGGCAGCGCGGCGTCGGGCGCCGTCCCCGGCGGCAGGAGCAGCTCGACGCGGGTGGCCGGGGCGCCGTCACCGGCCACGGCCACGGCGTCGGCCACCCGCACGCCGAGCCGGTCGAAGACCGGGACGACGTCGGCCAGCAGCGGGCGGTCCGCCGGCCAGGTGACCAGGCCGGCCACCCGGCCGCCGCCGGCCGGGCCCTCGGGACGCAGGGTCAGCCGGCGGGCGCCGGCGGCGGCCGAGGCGCTCACCGGCCCGGCGCGTGCTCGTCGAAGGCCGCGTCGAGGACGTCGAGCGCCTCGCCGAGCAGGTCCTCCCCGATGACCAGCGGAGGCAGGAAGCGCAGCACGTTGCCGAACGTGCCGGCGGTCAGCGTGATGACCCCGGCGGCGTGGCAGGCCTTCGAGACCGCGGTGGTCAGCGCGGCGTCGGGCTCCTTCGTGCCGGGCGCCACGATCTCGACGGCGAGCATCGCGCCGCGTCCGCGCACGTCGCCGATGACGCCGGTGCGCTCCTGCAGGGCGCGCAGCCGCGGCAGCATGGTGGCCTCGATGCGGCGGGCGGCGGCGTCCAGGTCGAGCTCCCGCATGGTGTGGATGCTGGCCAGCGCGGCGGCGCAGGCCACCGGGTTGCCCCCGTACGTGCCGCCGAGCCCGCCGGTGTGCACGGCGTCCATCAGCTCGGCGCGGCCGGTCAGGCCGGCCAGCGGCAGCCCGCCGGCGATGCCCTTGGCGGTGGTGACCAGGTCGGGGACGACGCCCTCGTGCTCGGCGGCGAACCAGGCACCGGTGCGGCAGAAGCCGGTCTGCACCTCGTCGGCGATGAAGACCGCGCCCGAGCGCGTGCACCACTCGGCCAGGGCCGGCAGGAAGCCCGGCGCCGGGACGACGAAGCCGCCCTCGCCCTGGATCGGCTCGATGAGCACGGCGGCCACGTTGGACGCGCCGATCTGCGACTCGATCAGGCCGAGCGCCCGCGCGGCGGCCTGCTCGCCGGTCATCCCCGGCTCGTCGCGGAACGGGTAGGACATCGGCACCCGGTACACCTCGCCGGCGAAGGGCCCGAAGCCGTGCTTGTAGGGCATGTTCTTCGCCGTCAGCGCCATCGTGAGGTTGGTGCGGCCGTGGTAGGCGTGGTCGAACACCACGACCGCGGAGCGGCCGGTGGCCACCCGCGCCACCTTGACCGCGTTCTCCACGGCCTCGGCGCCGGAGTTGAACAGCGCCGAGCGCTTCTCGTGGTCGCCGGGGGTGAGCCGGTCGAGCTCCTCCGCGACGGCGACGTAGCCCTCGTACGGCCCCACCATGAAGCAGGTGTGGGTGAACGCCGCGACCTGCGCCTGCACGGCGGCCACCACCTCCGGCGCGGCGTGGCCGACGTTGGTGACGGCGATGCCCGAGCCCAGGTCGATGAAGGAGTTGCCGTCGACGTCGACCACCACCGCACCGGCGGCACGCTGGACGTAGACCGGCAGGACGCTGCCCACGGCCGCGGTCACCGCGGCGGAGCGGCGGGCGGCGAGCTCGCGGGAGCGGGGCCCGGGGATCTCGGTGACCAGCCGCCGCTCCTGGACGACGGTGCCGGGGTCGGTGAGCAGGTCGGTCATCGCTGTCTCCTCGCGGGTGCCGGCCTCCCCCGGTCCGGGGAGGCCCTCACGTCCAGGGTGGGTGGCGCACGTCTCTCCCGGTACCGTCCGGACCGGCACCCCGGGGACGTCCGGGTGTCCACTTCGTCGAGGGGGTCGGCCCGTGCCGGTGACCGTCGCGACCCTGCTGGGGACCGCGTCGCTGGAGCTGACGCTGCACACCCGCGCCGCGCCGGTCGACCGGGCGGTCTCCTGGGTGCACGTGAGCGAGCTGGCCGACCCGACACCGTTCCTGGAGGGCGGCGAGCTGCTGCTCACCACCGGGCTGGCGCTGACCCCGGACATGGCCGCGGGGTACGTGCGCCGGCTGGCCGGCGCCGGGGTCGTGGGGCTGGGCCTGGGCACCGGGCTGACCCACGCGCGGGTGCCGCCGGAGCTGCTGGCCGCGGCCGACGAGCACGGGCTGGCCGTGCTCGAGGTGCCCCGGCAGACGCCGTTCATCGCGCTGTCGCGGGCCGTCTCGAGCGCGCTCGCCGCCGAGGAGTACGCGGCGGTGACCCGGACCTCGACCGTCCAGCGGGAGCTCACCCGCGCCGCGGTCGGGCCGGGCGCCCCGGGCACCGTCGTCGACCGACTGGCCCGGCACCTCGGCGGGTGGGCGCTGCTGCTCGACGCCGCCGGGACACCCCTGGAGGCCGCTCCCGCCGGCGCCCGGTCGCGCGCGGGTGCCCTGACCGGCGCCGTCGACCGGCTGCGCACCGCCCGCCCCCCGGCCGGCGCCGCGCTCACCCAGCCCGGGGAGACGGTGCTGCTGCAGTCGCTGGGCACGGGCACGCGGGTGCGCGGCCTGCTCGCCGTGGGGCGGGCGGAGCCCTTCTCGCCGGGCGACCGGCACGTGGTGAACGCGGCCGCGCTGCTGCTGACGCTGCGGCTGGAGCAGTCCCGGGCGCTCGACAGCGGCACCGCGGCGCTGCGGGCGGCGATCCTGCAGCTCCTGCTCACCGGGCAGACCGCCGCGGCCGTGCCGGTGGTCGAGGCGCTCGGCGAGCGGCTGCCGGTCGAGCCGGTGGTGGCCCTGGCCGTGCTGGGCAGCGCGGAGCAGCGGGCCGCCGCCGTCGACGTCGCGGCCGACGCCGCCTCCTCCACCCGCGAGCCGGTGCTCTCCGCGGAGGTCGACGACGCCCTCGTCGTCCTGGTGCCGGCCGACGGCCCGCTGGCCGGCCGGCTCGCCGACCTCCCCGGCCGGGTGCCCGGCGCCGTGGTGGGCACCGCGCCACCGGTGCCGTGGGCGCGGCTGGCCGACGGCGTGCGGCAGGCCCGCCAGGCGGCGGGGCACGGCCGCGCGTCGGGCCGGCCGGTGACCGCCTTCACCGACCTGGCCGGGCAGGGCCTGACCGCGCTGCTGGACCCGGTGGCCACGGGGGCCTTCGCCGAGGCCGCCCTCGCGCCGCTGGTCGCCGCCGACCGGGCCGGTCCCGGCGACCTGGTCGAGTCGCTGCGCGTGTGGCTGGCCGCGCACGGGCAGTGGGAGCCGGCCGCGGCCCGCCTGGGCGTGCACCGGCACACGCTGCGCAAGCGGATCCGGCGGGCCGGGGAGCTGCTCGGGCGCGACCTGGACTCCCCCGGCGTCCGCGCCGAGCTCTGGCTGGCCCTGCACCCGCCCACCGGCTGAGGAAGGACCCCCTTGCCCCCCACCGCTCGCACGCTCGCGGCGGGCCCTGCAAGGGGGCCGACCTCCGCTAGGCGAATGCGGGCATCACCTCGTCGTGCAGCAGCCGCAGCTGCTCCTCCACGGTGGCGACGCCGGGCAGCTCCCGGCCGGTGAAGGCCTTGACGATCGACGCGTCGTTGATCGCGGCGATGACGTGGTTGACGCCGGCCGGCTCGATCTCCTTGATCTTCGCCGTCACCTCCTCCGGCGTGCCGGAGAAGGACAGCTTGTCGGTCAGCTCCGGCGTGGTCAGCTCGATGCCCCGGGCGAGGTCGCCGCCGGCGATCGCCTCGATGATGGGGGTGAGCTGGTCGGGGTCCACACCGTGCCGGGCGAGCTGCTCGGCCGGCATGGAGGAGGCGTAGATGCCCACCATGCTGCGGGCCGCCTCCTTGGCCGCCGCCGAGTCCCGGCCGACGGCGAGGACGACCCAGGCGCCGAAGTCCATCGTCGTCCAGTCCTTGCCGGCCTTCTCGGCGCCTGCCCGGAAGTGCTCGGCCGCGTACTCGTAGGCCTGCCGGCTGTAGCTGAGCGCCTGGTGGCACCCGTCGGAGTACTGCGCCGCCGCCTCGAACGACCGCGGGCCCCGCATCGCGCCCATCTTCACCGGCACCCGCTCCTGCACCGGCCGGGCGAACGTGAACAGCCCGTCGTAGCGGAAGAACTCGCCGTCGAAGGTGATCGTGCCCTCGTCGAGCAGCGTCCGGACGACGTGCACCCCCTCGATGGTGCGCGAGAGCGGCTTCATCCCCTTCCAGTCCAGCTTGTACTGCGCGAGCAGCCCGAAGTTCCCGCTGGACAGCACGACCTCGGCCCGGCCGCCGCTCAGCTCGTCCAGCGTCGCCGCGGCCTGCGCGATCAGCGACGGCTCGCGCAGGGTCACCGACGACACGCTCGGCCCCATCCGCACCCGCGACGTCCGCGCCGCGGCGGCGGCGAACAGCAGCCAGAGGTCCTTGTGCCAGGTCTCGTCGGCGGCGTAGACGGCGTAGAAGCCGAGCTCGTCGGCCAGCTCGATCGCCCTCAGCGACTCCTCGAGGGAGTAGTCGGGCAGCATCGCGTAGCTGAACTTCATCGGATCTCCTCACTCACCTGGTTGCGCGCCCCGTCCGTCGAGGCGTCGCGCCGGATCTGGTGGAGCTGTGCGGCCACCTCGCGGGCGTCGCCCTCGGGGATGTGGGCAGAGTGCCGGTCCGGGCGGGCGAGGAACAGGTAGAGCAGCCCGGTGGCCGCGACGATCGCCAGGCCGATGGCGACGATCCAGCGGTCCAGGAACGTCTCGGTGCCCGGCGCGGGCTTGACGAGCAGCACGATGGCGAAGACGCCGTAGGCCAGCGCGAGGACGTTGACCACGAACCCGGCCGAGCCGAGGTTCCACAGCCCCGCCGGCCGCCAGCCGCGCAGCCGCTGCCGCAGCGCGGCCAGGACGACCGCCTGGAAGGCGATGTAGATGCCGAGCACCGCGAACGCGGTGACCCGGGCCAGGGAGTCCGGCTGCCAGAAGACGAACAGGCAGATGAGCACCGGGACGACGCAGACCACCAGCAGCGCGTTGGTCGGGACGGCGTGCCGCGCCGACACGTGCGCCAGCCAGCCGCTGGCCGGGAGCATGCGGTCGCGGGCGAAGGCGTACAGCAGCCGGCTGCCCGCCGCCTGCAGCGAGAGCACGCAGGAGACGAACGCGACGACGGTGACGACCAGGAAGACCTTCGACCCCGCGGTGCCGAGCGCGGCCTCGAGGATGGTCGGGATCGGGTCGACGTCCTCCCCGGCCATGATCGCCTGCAGCTGCGCGTCCGGGGCGGCCAGCACGTAGCCCGCGTAGGACAGCAGACCCGAGACGCCGCCGACGAGGATCGTCAGCATCATCGCCCGGGGGATCCGCCGGGTCGGGTCGGCGACCTCCTCGGCGACGTCGCCGCAGGCCTCGAAGCCGTAGAAGAGGAACAGGCCGGACAGCGCGGCGGCGAGGAAGGTGCCGAGGTAGCCCTCGCCACCGCCGGCGCCCAGGGTGTCGAAGAAGATCGAGAAGGGCTGCTCGCGGCGGAACAGCAGCAGGAACAGGCCCAGCGCGATGACGCCGACCAGCTCGGCGGCCAGGCCGATGCGGGCGATGCGGGCCAGGGTGCGGGTGCCGCTGTAGTTGACGGCGAAGGCCAGGACCAGCAGCCCCACCGCGGTCGCCAGCGCCACGCCCGGGGTCGCGTCGATGCTGAACAGCGCGGCGACGAACCCGCCCCCGAACTCGGCCACCGACGTGACCGTGACGATGATCGCCCAGATGTAGACCCAGGAGACGATCCAGGCGAAGCGCCGGTTCCCCAGCCGCCGGGTCCACGGGTAGATGCCGCCGGCCAGCGGGTACTGCGAGACGACCTCACCGAACACCAGCGAGACCAGGAACTGGCCGACGCCGACGATGACGATCCACCAGATCGCCGGCGGGCCGCCGATGGACAGGCTGTAGGCGAACAGCGAGTACACGCCCACCAGCGGGGAGAGGTACGTGAAACCCAGGGCCATGTTCGCCCACAGGCCCATGCTGCGTTCGAACTGGCCGGTGTAGCCCAGCGCGGCGAGCTGGGCGTCGTCGGAGGTGCCGACGGTCTGTTCTCCGGGTGGTGTCACCGGGTCCTCCTCGGCTCGGGAGGGGGCCGTCGACGGTCGTCGTTGTGCCCCAGGCCACAAGGTCGGGCGAAAACCTATAGAGCCAGAGTTCACAGGACAAGACGGCCGCGTAACGTTCCTGTTCCCCGCCGCGGCGGGGGTCAGCCCCCGAGCGGACCGGTGCCGTCGTCGGCCAGCAGCCGCCAGGGGACGCCGGGCACGGGCGTCCCCCGCCCCGCCGGCGCGGCCGGCCCCGGCAGGAGGCTGCCGACCAGCAGCCGCGGCACCGTGGAGAGGACCACCCGGTCCTCGTCGTTGACCACGACGAACGGCGCGGGGAGCCGGCCGAGGGCCCGCAGCAGGTGGGTCTCGAAGCGGCGCACCGGGACGTCGGCGCCGGCCACCCCGACGAAGCCGCTCGCGGCCACGACCGGCTCGGTCAGCGTCAGCACGTAGCGGCCGGTGCCGTGGACGTCGACGTGCGGGCCGAAGGCGTGCCGGTGCCCGGTCCGCCGCGGGACGTCGTACCACTCGGTGGTCGTGTAGTCGTAGAAGCCCAGGCTCGTCGGCCGCAGGTCCGGTTCGAGGGTGTGCACCCGGCCGCCGTCCGGGTCGACCTGCCACCACTCCAGCCGCTGGCGCAGGCCCTGCTCGGGCCGGGGTGCGACCACCAGCCCCAGCCCGACGGCGAGCTGCCCGGACTCCCGGAGCAGCTCCTGCACGCCGTCGCGCAGGACCCACCTCGTGGCCGGCACCCCCTCGCGCTCGACCGAGCGCAGCACCGCCTCGCGCACCCGTCCGACGGTGACGAACACCCGCTCGACCAGGTCGGACACCCGCTCGGCGACCCGCGCGGCCTCCGCCGCGGTCCCGGCCTTCACGAGACCTCGCGCTCGGCGCCGGAGGGATCCCCGGCACCGAGCCGCTGCAGCCGCAGCTCGATCGCCCAGGTCGTGCGCGTCTCGATGTGCGCCTCGGTGAGCGCCCGGGCCCGTGCGCCGTCGCGGTCCGCGATCGCGTCGACGACCGCCCGGTGCCCGGCGACGATGACGTCGAGCAGTCCCGGGGCGTGCGCCGGGGGCCACGGCAGCTGACCGAGTTCCAGGTGCAGGTCCATCTCCTGCATGGTGAGCCGGACCGACTGGGCGGAGGCGGCCAGCTCGATGTAGTACCGGCCGTCGGTGCGCCGCTGGCCGGTGATCGTCCCGGCCGAGGCCAGGCGGTCGACGATGTCGCGCAGGCGGGCGATCTCCGTCCGGGAGGCGCGGGAGGCCGCCAGCCGGGCCGCGGCCGCCGCCGCCGCGCTGTGGACGTCGCCGAGCTCGCGCAGGTCGGTGGTCCCCAGCTCGGCCAGGCGGGCGTCGGCGAGCTCGGAGAGGACGTCGTCCCGGGAGACGACGAAGCTGCCGCCGCCACGACCCCGCCGGGTCTCGACCAGCCCGAGCTTGCGCAGCTCGGCCAGCGCCTCGCGCAGGGTCACCGTCGAGACCTTGAGCATGGTCGCGAGGTCGGTCTCCGTGGGCAGCTGCTCGCCGTCGGCCAGCAGGCCGAGGGCGATGGCGCTGCCCACGCGGCGGACGACGGCCTCGCTGCGCAGCGCGCCGTCGTCGAGGGGCGCGAAGACGGCGCGCCGGGCGTCACCGCTGAGCAGCTGCACGCTCGCCTCCTGAGACTTGCATGAGCAGAAGTGTTACACCGACGAACCCGAGCCTTAACCGTTGATTCCATAGGTTTTGCTCGTTAGCGTGACGCAGACCCAGCCGCCCTGTGACGAGGAGCACCCAGTGACACAGGTCCAGCCCGAGCGGCCACCCGGAGCCGACGCCCTCTCCCAGCCGTTCACCCCCGGCGCACCGTCGAACCCGCCGGAGCTCGCGGACTACCCGGAGACGCTCGCCGGCCCGGTCCCGCCGCCCCGCCAGGACCCGAGGACCGCGGCGTTCGTCGAGCAGTGGCGCAACACCTCGTACAACTGCTTCTCCTCCGGTCACAAGTTCTGCCGCGAGGTCTGCCCGGTCACCCAGGTCGAGCGCAACGAGTCGTGGACCCCGACGGCCTTCCACGCCAACGTCGTGGCCATGGAGCGCGGCGAGCTCGACATCGCCGACATCGCCGCCGACTACGTCAACTGCACGCAGTGCGGCGCCTGCGAGCTGCGGTGCCCGAACACCCTGTTCACCGGCGACTTCTACCGGTTCCGCACGCGCACGGTCGACGTCGTCAAGGCGGTGCGCTCCCTGGCGGTCGAGAGCGGCGTCCACCAGCCGAACTGGCAGATCTGGAACGAGCGCACCGACCTGCGCACCCACGAGCCGGTGCTCGGCGAGACGCCGGTCAGCCAGGAGAAGGTGCGGGACTGGGCCGAGGGCCTGGACATCCCCATCGGCGGCGAGACGGTCCTGTTCGTCGACTGCGAGGCCGCCTTCTACCGGACGTCGGTGCCGCGCGCGGTGGCGCAGATGCTCCAGATGGCCGGCTACGAGTTCGGCCTCATGGGCGAGCAGTGGTGCTGCGGCGGCCCGGCCGCCGAGATGGGCTACGCCGAGCAGGCCCAGCGCTTCGCCCGGCACAACCTGGACAACTGGCGGGCCACCGGCACCCGGCGGGTGCTCGTGCTCGACCCGCACGACTACATCAGCTTCACCGAGGACTACCCGAAGTACTTCGGCGAGGAGTTCGACATCGAGGTCGTCCTCGTCATCGAGGTGCTGGCCCAGCTGCTGCGCGAGGGCCGGCTGACCCCGTCGGTGCCGGTGGACCGGGCGATCACGTACCACGACCCGTGCCGGCTGAACAAGCGCAAGGGCATCTGGCAGGAACCGCGCGAGCTGCTGCGGGCCATCCCCGGGCTGCGCTTCGAGGACGTGGACCGGGTGACCCAGTGGTCCTACTGCTCGGGCGGCGGCGGCGGGCTGCCGATCGAGAAGCCCGAGCTCACCGCGAAGATCAGCGCGATGCGGCTGGAGCGGGCCGCGGAGCTCGACGTCGACACCCTGGTCAGCGCCTGCCCGTGGTCGGAGCGGCCGCTGTCGGAGGCCGGCGACGCGCAGGACATCGACGTCGTCGACCTGCACGAGCTGTTCGCCCAGTCGCTCGGCATCACCGTGGGCGGGTCCCGCGGCGACGTCGGCGACCGCCGGCTGGCGCAGGAGCGCACCGGCGTCCCGGGCCGGGCCCGGCGGGCGCACGGGAGCTCGCGCGGCGGATGCGGTGGCGGCGGCTGTGGCGGCGGGTGCGGCAACGGTTCCGGCGGCTGCGGGTGCGGGGGGCACTGACCATGACGACGACCGAACCCGTGATCGGGACCGCGCCCTTCAGCCGGGAGCCACTGGGTGACGCCGAGCTCGCCACCCTGGTGACCGCGCTGCGCCGGGTGCTCGCCGACGACCAGGTCCTGCTGGCCAAGACCGACCGCTACAACCGCGCCCGCGTGCCCGCGCCGTTCCCGGTGCACCGGTGGTCCGAGCGCGTGCCCGACGTCGTCGTCCTGCCGACGTCGACCGAGCAGGTGGCGGCGGTCGTGAAGATCGCCAACGACCTGCGCGTCCCGGTCGTGCCGCGCGACGGCGGCACCGGCCTCACCGACGGCGCGGTGCCCATGCGCCGCGGCATCGTCGTCGACGTCAAGCGGATGAACCAGGTCCACGAGCTGGACCTGGTCAACCGGACCGTCACCGTCGGCACGGGCATCAGCATGCTCAAGCTCAACGAGCGGCTGGCCCAGCACGGGCTGTTCTACCCGGACGACCCGGCGTCCTACCCGTGCTCGCTGGTGGGCGGCCGGATCGGCACCAGCGGCTGGTCGCTGATCGGCTCGCGCTACGGGCACACCCGCGACCTGGTGCTGAGCTTCGACCACGTGCTGCCCACCGGCGAGGTCCTGCACGTCGGCGACGGCATCGGCCAGAAGATCAGCAAGAGCTCGAGCGGCTACCAGCTCAAGCACCTGTTCATGGGGCACCAGGGCACCCTCGGCATCGCGACGAAGGCGACGCTGAAGCTGTTCCCCAAGCCGGAGGCGGAGCTCTCGCCGTTCTGGGCGTTCGACGACTACGACGCCGCGCACGCCTGCACCGGCGCGCTGGCCCGGGCGGGGGTGGCCACCTTCGCCGGCGCGGTGCTCTTCGACGAGCACAAGGTCGCCTACCTGCGCCGCGACGACGAGGCGTACATCCCGCAGCCCTCCGACGTCCGGGCGCTGGTCTGCGCGGTCATGTACGGCTACGAGGACGAGGTGCGGGCCGGCGGCAGGCGGCTGTTCCGCATCGCGAAGGAGCACGGCGCCCGCTACCTCGGCGACGAGATCTCCGAGGGCGACTGGGCCGCCCGGCACGACCGGTACGCCACCCCCCTGCACGGCCGCACCAAGGACGGCCAGGTCATCCCGATGTCCTGGCACTGCGAGGACGCCGCGGTCAACTTCTCCGACGTGCCCGCGGTCAGCCGGGCGTGGCACGAGATCCTGGCCGACCTGCGCCGGAAGACGGACGTGTTCGACGACTGGGGCATGTTCGCCTACACCTCGGCCAGCACCGGGGTCGACTACCTGACCGAGATCGACGTCGGCATCTGGGAGCAGCGCCTGGACGACGCCGCGTGGGCGGCGTGGGTGCAGGCCAAGCGGGACATCGCCGCGGTCGCCATCGCGCACGGCGGCTCGATGAGCGCCTGCCACGGGTCCTGCCGGGAGGGCGAGGTCGACCTGCTGCCGCAGGAGCTCGGCAAGGGGTTCGACGTGATGCTCGAGGTCAAGCGCGCGCTGGACCCGAACAACGTCATGAACCCGGGCAAGTACCTGCTGGACCGGGCCTACGGGAGGGACACGACCGATGAGAACCGATGACCAGCCCACCGGCCCGGCGGCCACCGCGCCGTACCGCTTCGCCGAGCAGCACACCCCGCCGGCGGCGCAGCGGGTCAGCGAGGTGGCACAGACGACCTTCGAGCACGTCTACGAGGTCGACCCCCGGCTGATGCAGACCCACGTGCTGCAGCAGGTGTTCCCCAACTGGGACACCCTGCGCATCATGCGCAGCCGGCACGACCACCTCGCCTGGATGCACCGGCACTTCGCGGAGAGGGTCGTGACCGGGTCGGAGCTGCTGGCGGAGGTCGAGGCGGAGACCCAGGCGCCGAGCGAAGTGCGGAATCCGCACGGATCGGCGCCTGGCACTGGATCGACCGACGGTCTCGGGGCACGATGACGACCGGATCAGCACCACTGTCGAACGAGAGGGACCTGCGGTGAGCGAGAAGCTCGAGCTGCGCAACTTCGTCGGCGGCGAGCACGTCGACGTCACCGACGGCCGCCGGATGGACCTGGTGGACCCCTCCACCGGAGAGGTGTTCGCCTCCGCGCCGGTGTCGGGTGCCGAGGACGTCGACCGCGCCTACCGCGTGGCCGCCGACGCCTTCGAGACGTGGCGGGACACCACCCCGTCGGAGCGGCAGCGGGCGCTGCTGCGCCTGGCCGACCTGGTCGAGGAGCACGGGGACGAGCTGGTGGCCCTGGAGAGCCGCAACACCGGCAAGCCGATCGGCCTGACCGCCTCGGAGGAGATCCCCCCGATGGTCGACCAGATCCGGTTCTTCGCCGGCGCGGCCCGCACCCTGGAGGGCAAGGCCGCCGCCGAGTACATGGCCGGGCACACGTCCTGGGTCCGCCGCGAGCCGATCGGCGTCGTCGGGCAGGTCACGCCGTGGAACTACCCGATGATGATGGCGGTCTGGAAGATCGCCCCGGCCCTGGCGGCCGGCAACACCGTCGTCCTCAAGCCGTCGGACACCACCCCGGTGACCACGCTGCGGCTGGCCGAGCTGGCCGCGGAGGTGCTGCCCGCCGGCGTGCTGAACGTGGTCTGCGGCGACCGCGACACCGGCCGCGCGCTGGTGGACCACCCGACGCCGCAGCTGGTGGCCATCACCGGGTCGGTGCGGGCCGGCATGGAGGTCGCCGGCGCCGCGGCCAGGGACGTCAAGCGCGTCCACCTCGAGCTCGGCGGCAAGGCGCCGGTCGTCGTCTTCGACGACGCCGACCTCGAGGCCGCGGCCGAGGCCATCGCCACCGCCGGCTACTTCAACGCCGGGCAGGACTGCACCGCCGCCTCCCGCGTGCTGGCCGGCCCGGGGATCCACGACGACTTCGTCGCCGCGCTCACCGAGCAGGCCCGCGCCACCGCGACCACCTACGCCAAGGGCGCCGAGGACGCCGACGCCCTGGTCCCGCCGGTGAACAACGCCAACCAGCTGGCGCACGTCACCGGGTTCCTCGACCGGCTGCCGGGCCACGCGGAGGTCACCGCGGGCGGGCACCGCCAGGGCGACCGCGGCTTCTTCGTGGAGCCGACCGTCGTCGCGGGCCTGCGCCAGGACGACGAGATCGTGCAGCGGGAGGTCTTCGGCCCGGTCATCTCGGTGCAGCGCTTCACCGACGAGGACGAGGCCGTGCGCTGGGCCAACGGGGTCGACCTCGGCCTGGCGTCCAGCGTGTGGACGCGGGACTTCGGCCGGGCCATGCGGATGAGCAAGCGGCTGGACTTCGGCTGCGTGTGGATCAACACGCACATCCCGCTGGTCGCCGAGATGCCGCACGGCGGGTTCAAGCACTCCGGCTACGGCAAGGACCTGTCGCTCTACGGCCTGGAGGACTACACCCGGGTCAAGCACGTCATGGCCAACATCGAGAGCTGACCGCTCTCCCGACGACGAGGCCCCCGGTCCGATCGGACCGGGGGCCTCGCTGCGTCCCGGCCGCCCCGAGGTCGTCAGGAGCGGCCGGGGGGCCTCACACCGGGATGCCGGTGAGGACCAGCACGCGCTCCTCGGTGAGGTCCTCCATGGCGGCGTGCACGCCCTCGCGGCCGGTGCCCGAGTCCTTGACCCCGCCGTAGGGCATCTGGTCGGCCCGGTAGCTCGGCACGTCGCCGACCACCACTCCCCCGACCTCCAGCGCCTGCGCCGCGCGGAAGGCCACCTGCAGGTCGCGGGTGAAGACGCCGGCCTGCAGGCCGAAGCGGCTGTCGTTGACCCGCGCGAACGCCTCGTCGACGGAGTCCACCGGGTCGAGGACCACGACCGGGCCGAAGACCTCCTCGCAGGACACCTTCGCGTCGGCGGGGACGTCGGTGAGCACCGTGGGCGCGTAGGCGGCGCCCTCGCGCGTGCCGCCGGTCAGGACCCGCGCGCCCGCCGCGACCGCCTCCTCGACCCAGCTCTCCACCCTGCGGGCGGCTTGCTCGTCGATCAGCGGGCCGACGTCGGTGGCGTCGTCGGTCGGGTCGCCGGTGACGAGCTTCTGCACGGCCTCCACGACGCGGTCGGTCAGCGTGCCGGCGACGGCGCGGTGGGCGAAGACCCGCTGCACCGAGATGCAGGACTGGCCCGCCTGGTACATGGCGAAGGTGGCGATGCGGCCGGCGGCCCAGGCCAGCGCCTCGTCGTCCTGGTCCGGGGCGACGACGACGGCGGCGTTGCCCCCCAGCTCCAGGGTCACGTGCTTGCGCGGCGCGGACTCCCGGATCGACCAGCCGACCGGCACCGAGCCGGTGAAGGAGACGACCGGCAGCCGCGGGTCCTGCACCAGCTGCGCGGCCACCTCGTTGGGCACCGGCAGCACCGACCAGGCGCCCGCCGGCAGCTCGGTCTCGGCGAGGACCTCGCCCAGGAGCAGCGCCGACAGCGGCGTCGCGGGCGCCGGCTTGACCACGATCGGCGCACCGACCGCGATCGCCGGGGCGACCTTGTGCGCCACCAGGTTCAGGGGGAAGTTGAACGGCGCGATGCCGAGCACGGGGCCGCGCGGGACCCGCCGGACCAGGGCCATGCGGCCGGTGGCCGCCGGGTCGGTGTCCAGGCGCTGCAGGGTGCCCGACCAGCGCCGCGCCTCCTCCGCGCCCCAGCGGAAGGTCGAGACGGCCCGGGCGACCTCGAGCCGCGCCCACTTCAGCGGCTTGCCCGACTCCGCGGTGATGAGCGCGGCGATCTCCTCGCTGCGCTCGGCCAGCCGCCGGGACACGTGGTCCAGCGCGGCGCTGCGCGCGTGGGCCGGAAGGGCGGCGCACTCCGCCCGCGCACCGTGCGCCGCGGCGACCGCCGCCTCCACGTCCCCGGCGCCCGCGGTCGTCGTCCGGCCCGCGACCGCGCCGTCGTGGGGGGAGCGCACCTCCACGACGTCCGTGCCCGTGCGCGGCCGGCCGGCGACCCAGTAGGGAGTGGTCGGTGTGGACATGCGTCCTCCTCGGGAGTCGACGGCGACGCCGTCGACTCTGCTGGACCGCTCGCCCTCCGCACGAGTGCCGGAGTGGCGACGACACGCGACCCGTGGTGCCGACCTGGCACGCCCTCCCGCGGGGCGCGGAACGCCCGCGACGCCCGCTCCACCCGGCTCCGCGCACCGCGCCGACGTGAACGGCGCACCGGGCCGGCGGCTCAGCCCGGCGAGTGCAGGAGGGGCCCGCGGAGGTCGAGGTAGGTGGGCGGCTCCTTGGCCAGCCGCGTCAGCTCCTCCATGACCTCCCGCCACTCCGCCGGGGGCTCCCTGCGCTCGCCCTCGCGGGCCTCGGCCTCCGAGGTGAAGTAGCCGACCTGGACCCAGCGCCCGTCCTCGTGGGCGATCAGCACGGAGCCCAGGACGTCGGGCCGGAACTCCGCCATCAGCTCCCGCGGCGCCTGGCCCATGAGCTCCTTCGCGCGCTCGACGTCGGTGACCTGGCCCTGCACGACCTGGACGAAGCCGGCCCGGTCCGGGTCGCCGTACACGTCCGCGGTCACGTCCTCGCTGTCGAGGAACGTGGGCTCGCCCTCGAACAGGTGCCGGACCCCCTCCCACCACCGGCCCTGCTCGGGGCGGTCGGAGTTGCGGCGGGCGGCGTCGGCCGACTCGAAGCGGACGACCGTCACGAACCAGCCGTCGTCGGTGACGCCGGTGGTGCTGCCGAGCCACCCCTCCGCGCCGGGCGACAGCTGCGCCACCCAGTCCTCCACGGCCGAGAACACGGCCTCGGTGTCCGTCGTCCTGCCCTGGATGACCTGAGCGAACATGGCGAGCCTCCCGCCGACGGCGTCTGTCCGGCCCCCGTGGGACCACGAACGCTACGACCGGGCGGCACCGGGGTCGATGGGTCCGCGCCCGGTGGACCACGGGCCCTTCTCCCGGTCCGCCGGCGGGTCTAGCGTCCGGGCGTCGCACGGGGGCCGTCGCACGGGGGACGCACCGAGCGGAGCCCCGATGACCGCCGACACGCACACCCCGCCACGCACCCTCGACCCGGCCCGGGTGGAGGCCTTCGCCGGCCGGCTGATGGCCGCCTACACCGACAGCCTGGTCACCCTGCTCGTCGACCTCGGGTACCGCACCGGCCTGCTGGAGGCCCTCGCCGCGGGCGACGGCACCAGCGCCGAGATCGCCGCCCGGGCCGGGCTGGCCGAGCGCTACGTCCGCGAGTGCCTGGGCGGGCTGGTGACCGCGGGCATCGTCGAGTACTCCCCCGCCACCGGCCGCTACGCGCTGCCCCCCGAGCACGCCGCGTGCCTGACGGGCGGCGGCCCGCTGGACCTCGCGCCGCTGAGCCGGATCACCGGGCTGCTCGGCAGCCACGTGGGCGAGGTCGCCGAGGCCTTCCGGACCGGCGGCGGCGTCCCCTACAGCGCGTTCCGGCCGGAGTTCACCGACGTCATGGACCAGGGCAACCGCGGCCTGTTCGACGGCCACCTCCTGGACGACGTCGTGCCCCTCGCCGGCGGGCTGCCGCAGCGGCTGGCCGAGGGCACCCGCGTGGCCGACGTCGGCTGCGGCACCGGGCACGCGATCACCCTGCTGGCGCGGGCGTACCCCCGCTCGGAGTTCGTGGGCTACGACTTCTCCGCCGACGCGATCGCCCGCGCCCGCGCCGAGGCGGCCGACCAGGGCCTGACCAACGCCGCGTTCGAGGTGTGCGACGCGACCGAGGTGCCGGTCGACCCGCCGTTCGGCGCCGTCCTCGCGTTCGACGCGATCCACGACCAGGCCGACCCGGCCGGCGTGCTGGCCCGGATCCGCCGCGCCCTCGAGCCCGGCGGCGTCTTCCTCATGATGGACATCCGGGCCGCCAGCGCGCTGGAGGACAACCTCGGCAACCCGTTCGCCCCCTGGCTCTACGGCGTCAGCACCCTGCACTGCCTGACCGTCTCGCTGGCCCAGGGCGGCGCGGGCCTCGGCACCGTCTGGGGCGAGCAGCGCGCCCTTCAGATGCTGGCCGCCGCGGGCTTCGACGACGTCGAGGTGCACGAGGTCCCCGACGACCCGCTCGACTCCGTGTACGTCGCCCGCACGCCGCGGGCAGGTCACGGCTCGCCCCTCTGACCCCACGCGCCCCGGGGCCGCTGCGGTTCCTGTACCGGCGGGTCCGCACGTCGGACGATGGCGGGCCGGTGCACCGGAGCACACCACGGGGAGAGCCACACATGGCGTCGTTGTCCGACCCTGCCGTCCAGGCCGTCCTGCGGCACCACACCGGACGGTCGCCGGGGACGCCGATGCGCGCGGTGGTGTCCAAGGCCGCGGCCCTCGGCTACGACGTCGCGCCGGAGCCGTGGGGGGACGAGCCCACGCTGCGCCTGGTGCGGCGGGCGCCGTCGGGGCGCAGCGTCACGCTCCTGGTGGACGGCCGGCAGCTCACCTCGCCCTCCCCCGCGGAGCGCGCCTTCGCCGCCGCGCTGCCCGGCGCCGACGCGACCCGGGTGGACGTCCGGTTCCCCTTCACCGGCAGCGACCCGTTCGACGTCCTGGTGGCCTTCTCCGCCGAGGCGGACCGCGCGCCGGCGCCGGCGCCGTTCCTGCCGCCGGTCCCCACCGGAGACCGGCGGCAACGGGCGGTCCTCGGCGTCGTGGCCGCGGTCGCCGTGCTGGTCGTCGTCGCCGGGGTCGCCGGCTCCGGGCTGCCCGGTGGGCTGCTCGCGCTGGGCCTGGTCGCGCTGCTCGTCGGCCTCGGCGCGGTCGTCACCGGCCGGGCGCGGTGGGCGTTCATCGCCTCCCGCCGGGTCGGCGGCGCCGTGGTCGCGGCGGGCCTCGCGGCCGTCGTCGTCGGCGGGGTGACGGCGCCGCGCGCCGAGCCGACCGCCGCCTCGGCCCCCGCGGTCACCTCCGCGGCCGCGCCCACCACGTCCGCGGCCGGGGGGAGCGCCGCCGCGGAGGCCGCGACCGAGGCCGCCGAGGAGTCGCTGGCGCAGACGGAGACCGCCGAGACCGCCGTCCCCGCGGTCGACTCCGCCACCGGGCTGCTCTCCGACGACGCCACCGACGACGCCGTCGGGTCCGCCGCCCCCACCACCGCGCTGGCCGCCCTCGCCGCCGTCCCGGTGCAGGGCCGGGCGCCGCGCACCGGCTACGACCGCGACCTGTTCGGCAACGGCTGGGTGGACACCGACCGCAACGGCTGCGACACCCGCAACGACGTCCTCGCCCGCGACCTGACCGGCGAGACGTTCAAGCCGGGCACCCGGGACTGCGTCGTCCTGACCGGGATCCTCGACGACCCCTACTCCGGCCGGACCATCGCCTTCCAGCGCGGGCAGACCACCAGCGACGACGTCCAGATCGACCACGTCGTCGCGCTGTCGGACGCGTGGCAGAAGGGCGCCCAGCAGTGGGACGGCGGCCGCCGCGCCCAGTTCGCCAACGACCCGCTGAACCTGCTCGCCGTCGACGGGCCGCTGAACGTGCAGAAGGGCGACGGCGACGCCGCGACGTGGCTGCCGCCGGACCGCTCCCACCGCTGCGCGTACGTCGCCCGGCAGGTGGCGGTGAAGGTCAGCTACGGACTCTGGATGACCCAGGCCGAGCGCAACGCGATCGCCACCGTGCTGAGCACCTGCCCCGCCGAGCCGCTGCCCGGCGGCGTGGTCGCCGCCGTGCCGCGGACGGCGGCGCCGACCACCCCGGCGCCCACGACCACCCGGCCGACCACGCCGGCCCCGGCACCCGCTCCCGCACCGGCCCCTGCGCCGATCCCTGCACCGGCCCCTGCGCCGGCGCCGGCCCCTGCGCCCGCGCCCGTGCCCGACACCGCGGTCAGCTACGCCAACTGCGACGCCGTCCGCGCCGCCGGGGCGGCTCCCATCCACCCCGGGGACCCCGGCTGGGACGAGAAGTTCGACCGCGACCACGACGGCGTCGGCTGCGAGTCGTGACCGCCGGCCCGACCCCCACCCCCGTGGCGCGGGTCGGGCCGGCGAGATCGAGGGGTGCTCAGTCGGCGAGCAGGGCGGCGTGCGCGCCCAGGCGGTGCGCCAGGGCCGCGGCGGTGCCGGTGGACCGCAGGACGTCGGCGAGCAGCTCGGCGAACTCGACCGGGCGCTCCTCCAGCTCCGCGGCCAGCAGGGCGTCGAGGTCGGCCGGGTCGAGGTCGGCGAGCTCGACGAGCACCAGCGGCTCGGCGGGACGCGCGGTGGTCTCCATGACGGGCTCCTCGGGTCGGCGGGCCGGGGTCCGTCCCGGCACCACCGACCCTGAACGGCCTCCCGCACGCCTCTCTCCGCGGAACCGCACGATTCCCGCAAGACCGGTCCCGGCAGGTCCGGGAGCCGACGCGCGCGGCCCCGGGGCGACCGGAGGGGGTCGAGACGGCTATGGTCTGCCCGTCGGGAAGGCCCTGCGCACTGGCAGGACCCCGATGCACCATCGCAGCTAGGAGCGAGCGCAATGCCCGAAGGAACTGTCAAGTGGTTCAACGCGGAGAAGGGGTTCGGCTTCGCCACCCCTGACGGTGGCGGACCGGACGTCTTCGTCCACTACTCGGCCATCCAGACCAGCGGTTACCGCACGCTCGACGAGGGGCAGCGCATCTCGTTCGACGTCGAGCAGGGTCAGAAGGGCCCGCAGGCGGCGAACGTCACCCCGCTCTGATCGCCTGAGCCTCCGCCAGCGCCCCCGTCCGGTCCCCCGGGCGGGGGCGCTGTCGCGTCCGGGAGCGGGTCAGCGGGCCCGGGGCACGTAGCCGCCGACGAGCGCCTGCATGAACAGCGCCCCCGCGTCCGGCCCCACCGCCTGCGCCGCGTCGGCGAAGGCCCGCCAGCGCTGCCGCTCCACGTCGGTCGGCGCCTTCTCCGCGCGGGTGGCCGCCTGCTCGAGCAGCCGCTCCCACTCCCCCTGCGGGGTCGGCCACAGCCCCGCGAGCCGGCGGGCCTCGGCGGAGATGCCGGTGATGCGGACGATGTCGCCGGCGTGGTTGGTCAGCGGCTCGATGTAGCCGGCGGCGGCGAGCGCCTTGGCCGCGGCGATGACGTCGGCCTTCGGCAGCCCGCTGCCGGGGACGACGGAGCCGAGCAGGTACGGGGCGCCGCCGTGCTTCGGCTCGTCGACCAGCCGGGCGATGGCCCGCAGCACGGGCAGGTCGCGGCGGAACCAGGTGTCGGGCAGGGGCCGGTCGAGCGGCGGCTGGCCAGGAGGTGTCACCCGGGAAGTCTCCGCCGCACGCGACGGCGCCCCGCCACCCGGGTCACGGGGATGGCGGGGCGCCGCGGTCGGGGGTCAGCGCGCGCCGGTCAGGTGCGGGCGGGTGGCCAGGACGATCCCGAGGACCACGTAACCGACGAGCAGGTGGGCGGCGCCGACGTACTGGGTGACCGAAGGCAGCAGGAACGCCGTGGGCACGGTGACCGGCGCCCAGCTCTCGGCGACCATCGGCCAGAAGCGGGCGACGCCCGTCCACCGCCCGGCGATCGCGATGCGCACGCCGATGGCGGCCATGCCGAGCATCGACAGCGGCCAGAACAGGTCGATCACGAAGAAGAAGCCGGTGTCGTAGAGCGAGGGCGTCAGGGCCCACATCAGGGACGACACCATCGCCACCGCGAGCAGCGCGTGCTCGACGTGCAGCAGGGTCCGGGCCAGCCGGCCGGTGCCGATCGCCCCGGTGCGCATCTGCGCCGACACCAGGAACACGAGACCGAGCTGGAAGGCGAACGCCGTCAGGTTGACCACCGCGGCCTGCCAGGTGCCGGCCGGCGGCGTCGTCCCGAGCAGGGCGCAGGCGGCCGCCCAGGAGGCGGAGCCGGCGGTCACCGCGATCCCGGCCGTGCGCACCGAGCGGATCGAGGCGGCGGGCCGGGAGCCGGCGGCTGCGGCGAGGTCGGTGCGGGCGGGGGCGGGGGTGGTGGTGAGGGACATCGGGGTCCTCCGTCGTCGGGTGGCGCCGTGTGCGCCGTTCGGGGAGAACGGTCGCGGGGACGCGTCCCGGGCACCCAGGGCCCGCCGCCACGGATCCGGTCCCGTCCCGTGTCCCGGGTGACACGGGACGGCTGCCTCGTGCCCATCGGGACACCGGCAGGCGAGGATGCGCGCGTGCAGGCGCAGGCCCCGGTGGACGGGCGGACCGATCCGGCACCGGACCCCCTCCCCCGGCCCGGTGCCGGCGGGCGGCGGTGGGCGCGGACGACGGCGGCCGCCGGAGTCCTCGCCGTGGTCGTCGGCTCGGCGGTCACCGCCGCGGTCCTCGACGCCACCACGCCGTCGGCGGTGCGGGCGGCGCTGGGCCGCGAGCCGGGCTGGCTGGCCACCCTGCCCGGCCTCGCGCTCGCCGTCCCCGCGGCGCTCCTGCTGCTGCGCGCGCCGCGCAACGCCGTCTCGTGGGTGGTGGCGGGCACGGCCGCGTTCTGGGCCGTCGACGGGCTCGCCGAGTCGTGGGTGTCGTGGTCGCTGCAGGACGGCACCCCGCGGGCCGGCGGCAGCCTGGCGTTCTGGACCGTCGAGCGGCTCGGCTCGGCCCTGCTGCTCGGGCTGCCGCTGCTGCTCCTGCTCTACCCCGACGGCCGGCTGCCCGGCAGCCGGTGGCGCCCGTTGAGCGTGGCCAGCCTCGCCTCGACGGCGCTCCTGCCGGCGCTGCTGCTCGTCGTCCCCGCGGACGTCGCCTTCACCGCCGACGAGGGGACGGCGATCGCGCCCGCCTACGGTGCCCTCGACCTGGACCTCACCTCGCTGCCGCTGCCCGCCGCCGTCGCGCTGCCGCTGCTGCGGATCGGCTTCCCGCTGGCGGTGCTGGGGATCGCGGTCCCGGCCGCGTCGGTGGTCGCCCGGTACCGGCGGGCCGACGGCGAGGACCGCACCCGGATGCGGTGGCTGCTCTGGGCCGCGGTCGTCGACGTCCTCGTCATGCTCGCCACGCTGCTGCTGCCCGCCGACCCGAGCACCCTGGCGCTGGCCGTCGCCGTGGCGCTGACCGGGTCGGCGGTCGCGGTCGGCGTGCTGCGGCCGCGCGCGGTCGACGTCGACCGGCTGCTCGGCGGCACGCTGGTCTACGGCGGCCTCGCCGTCGGTGTCGTGCTGCTCGACCTGCTGGTGCTCGCCGCCGCCGGCGCCCTGCTCGGCGACGCCCTCGGCCGGCGCGACGCCACCCTGCTCACCCTGCTGCTCGTCGCCGGCGTCTACGTGCCGCTGCGCGCGCCGCTGTGGCGGCTGGTCCGCCGCTGGGTACTCGGCGAGCAGGAGGACCCCTACCGCGTCGTGTCCGGCCTGGCGGAGCGGCTGGAGCGCTCCGACGGCGCCGAGGAGCAGCTCATGGCGGTCGCCGCCGGGATCGCCGAGGCCTTCCGCACGCCCTACGTCGGCGTCGAGGTGGACTCCGCCGACGGCGGCCGGCTGGTCGCCGAGCACGGCACCCGCCCGGCCGCGGTGCAGTCGCTGCCGATCGCCTACCGCGGCGAGCAGGTCGGTCGGCTGCTGCTCCCCCGCGCCGGCGTCCGCGCGCAGCTGGTCACCCGCGACGAGCGGCTGCTCGCCGACGTCGTCCGGCAGGCCGCCGCGGCCGCCCGCGCGAGCTCGCTGGCCGCGCAGCTGCAGGCCAGCCGCGAGCAGCTGGTCACCGCGCGGGAGGAGGAGCGCCGCCGGCTGCGCCGCGACCTGCACGACGGCCTCGGCCCCTCGCTGGGCGCCGTGGTGCTGCGCATCGACACCGCCCGCAACCTCGCCGCCGCCCGCCCCGAGGACGCCGACCGGCTCCTGCGCCAGGCCCGTGACGACGTCGCCGCCGCGCTGGCCGACGTGCGCCGGCTCGTGCACGACCTGCGCCCGCCCGCGCTCGACGACCTCGGCCTGGCCGGGGCGGTGCGCCAGCAGGCCGAGCGGCTGCTCCCGGCGCCGGCCACGGTGACCGTGGACGCCGACGGCCTGGCCGACCTGCCCGCCGCCGTCGAGGTGGCCGCCTACCGGATCGCGTCGGAGGCGCTGGCCAACGCGGCGCGGCACGCCGCCGCCTCCCGCGTGCGGGTCACGCTGACCCGCGCGGGCGGCGACCTGGTCGTCGCGGTGGCCGACGACGGCGTCGGGATCGCGCCCGACCGCGCGGCCGGCGTCGGGCTGGTGTCGCTGCGGGAGCGGGCCGCCGAGCTCGGTGGCCGGTGCACGGTGAGCTGCCCGCCCGACGGCGGGACGGAGGTGCGGGCGGTGCTGCCCGTCGAGGGAGGAGCAGCGGGTGACCGAGCCCGATGAGGCGTTGCGGATCGTCGTCGCCGACGACCACCCGGTCTACCGGGACGGGCTGGCGCTGCTGCTCGGCTCGGTACCGGGCCTGGAGGTGGTCGGCACCGCGGCCGACGGCGCCGCGGCGGTCGAGGTGGTGCGCGAGCAGCTGCCCGACGTCGTGGTGATGGACGTGCAGATGCCGGTGCTCGACGGCATCGAGGCCACCCGGCGGATCACCGGAGAGGCGCCGTCGGTGGGCGTGGTGGTGCTGACCATGAGCGAGGACGACGGGACGGTGTTCGCCGCCGTCCGCGCCGGCGCCCGCGGGTACCTGCTCAAGGGCGCCGACCAGGAGGAGGTGGTCCGCGCGATCACCACCGTCGCCTCGGGCGGGGCGGTGTTCGGCGCGGCGCTGGCCCGGCGGATCGCGGAGTTCTTCAGCGCCGGCCCCGCCGGGCCGGAGACGGCGTTCCCGCAGCTGACCGCCCGCGAGCGCGAGGTGCTGGAGCTGGTGGCCGCGGGGCGGTCGAACGCGCAGATCGCCGCGGTGCTGTACCTGTCGCCGAAGACGGTGCGCAACGTCGTCTCCAACGTGCTGACCAAGCTGCAGGTCACCGACCGCGCCCAGGCGATCGTGCGGGCGCGGGAAGCGGGCCTGGGCCGGTGAGGCGGGGGATCCGGCGGGGAATCCGGCCGTGGCCCGGGTCGTTCTCCCGGGCATGACGACGTCCGCTTCGCAGCCGAAGGTGACCAAGAGCGACGAGGAGTGGCGCGCCCAGCTGTCCCCGCAGGAGTACGCGGTGCTGCGCCAGGCGGGCACCGAGCGGCCGTGGACCGGGGAGTACGTCGACACGAAGACCGTCGGCGTCTACACCTGCCGCGCCTGCGGTGCCGAGCTGTTCCGCTCGCAGACCAAGTTCGACTCGCACTGCGGCTGGCCGTCGTTCTACGAGCCGTCGTCGGCGGACGACGTGGTGCTCCGCGAGGACCGCACCCACGGGATGGTCCGCACCGAGGTCCTCTGCGGCACCTGCCACAGCCACCTCGGCCACGTCTTCGACGACGCCCCGCAGACGCCGACCGGCGACCGCTACTGCATCAACTCCGTGTCCGTCCGGCTGGTCCCCGCCGAGGGCTGACCGGCGCCCGTCCGCCGTCCTGGCTCACGCTGACGCGTCCTGGCTCACCGCCCACGATGAGCCAGGACGCAGCACGATCAGGTCAGCTGATCATCCGCGGGCCGGCGTCAGGCCAGGTCGCGGACCAGCTCGGCGACCGGCTTGCGCATGCCGGTGTAGAACGGCACCTCCTCGCGCACGTGCCGGCGGGCGCGGCTGGCGCGCAGGTCGCGCATGAGGTCGACGATGCGGTGCAGCTCGTCGGCCTCGAAGGCGAGCATCCACTCGTAGTCGCCCAGGCCGAACGAGGCGACGGTGTTGGCCCGCACGTCCGGGTAGGGCCGGGCCTGCATGCCGTGCTCCTTGAGCATGTCCCGCCGCTCCTCGTCGGGCAGCAGGTACCACTCGTAGGACCGCACGAACGGGTAGACGCAGACGTAGCGCCGCGGCTCCTCGTCGGCGAGGAACGCCGGGATGTGGCTGCGGTTGAACTCCGCCGGGCGGTGCAGCGCCATCTGCGACCACACCGGCTCCAGCGCGCGGCCGAGCTCGGTGCGGCGCAGCCGGGTGTAGGCCTCCTGCAGCGCCTCCGGGGTCTCGGCGTGCCACCAGACCATGAGGTCGGCGTCGGCGCGCAGGCCCGCGAGGTCGTAGGTGCCGCGGACGACGACGCCCTTGCCGGCCAGCTCCTCGAACAGCCCGGCGACCTCGTCGGCGGCGGCGGTGCGCCGGTCGTCGGCCAGCGGCCGGGCGAGCCGGAACACCGACCACATCGTGTAGCGGATCAGGGCGTTGAGCTCGTTGGCCCGCTTGCCGACGCTCTTGGTCTCCGTCTGCTCGCTCATGCCCCCATTGTCGCGCGGCCGGTCAGCGCCGGGCGCCGCTCCCCCGGCCGGCCAGCGAGGCGATCGTCACGACGACGACGTCCTCGGCGAGCGCCGCCGCGAGGTCCGGCACCCGCCGCCCAGCGAGCCGCCGCCACCGCGCGCCGCCGAGGGTCCCCGCCGCGGCGCCGGCCGCGCCCGCGAGCGCCGGCAGCAGCCGGCCGCCCCGCCGGCGGGCCAGCAGCGCGCCACCGGCGGCGCCCGCCGCGAGCCGGACGGCGACGCTCGGCGGGACCGTCCGGGACGGCGTGGCCGGCAGCTTGTCGGCGACCAGCTCCCCCGCGACGGCGGCGAGCGCGGCCAGCCGCACCGGCCGGCGCCGGGAGGCGACGAGCGCGGGGACCGCCAGGCCCAGGGAGCTGCGGCCGCCGGCGGCGATCCCGAGCAGGGCGGCCCGCAGGACGAGGGAGGAGGTCACCGGCACAGCCTGTCAGCCCGGGTCAGGCCAGGGCCTCCACGGCCCGGCGCGCGCCGCGGATGCACGCCGGGACGCCGACGCCGTCGTAGGCCGCGCCCGCGACCGCCAGCCCCGGCACCGCGGCGACCGCGTCGCGCACCGCCACCACCCGCTGCGGGTGGCCGACCAGGTACTGCGGCAGCCCGCCGCCCCAGCGCACCAGGCGCGCCTCCACCGGCTCGCGGCGCTCGAGGCCGAGCAGGTCGGCGACGTCGGCGACCACCGCGGCGGTCAGGTCGTCGTCGTCGCGCTGCAGCTGCACCTCGTCGCCGTAGCGACCCACCGACGCCCGCACCCGCAGCAGGCCGTCGCCGGACAGGTGCGGCCACTTCGACGACGACACCGTCACGCCCTTGACCAGCCGCCCGGTCACCGGCGGGACGAGCAGCCCCGACCCGGCGTCGACCGGCTGGGCGGGGAACGCCATCGCGACCACGGCCATCGAGGCGTACGGGATGCCGCGCAGCGGCTCGACGGCGTCCGGCGCCACCCCCGCCAGCAGCCGCGCGGACTTCCCGGCCGGCGCGGTGACGACGACGGCGTCGGCCGCCAGCACCTCGGGCGCGGCGGTCGGCCCGACGGCCACCTCCAGCCGGCCGCCCGCACGGCGGATCGCGTGCGCCGGCGTGCGCAGCCGCACCTGCGCGCCCGACGCCACCACCAGCGCGTCCGGCAGCGCGCCGATCCCGTCGGCGACGGTGACGAACACCGGCCCGTCGGCGTCGCCGCGGCTGCGGGCGCCGGCGTCCCGGGCGGCGAGCGCCGCGGCGAGCACCGAGTCGGCGCGGGCGAGCTGGGCGGCCAGCGCCGGCATGGTCGCGGCCAGCGAGAGGTCGTCGGGGCGGCCGGCGTAGACGCCGCCGAGCAGCGGCTCGACCAGCCGGTCGACCACCTCGTCGCCCAGCCGCGCGCGCAGCAGCCCGCCGACGGAGACGTCGCCCTCCAGGCGCAGCGGCGGCAGCTCGGCCTCCGCGCGCACCCGCGCGACGCCGTCGGGGGTGAGCACGCCGCCCAGCCCGTCGGCCGACGTCGGCACGCCCTGCACGGTGCCCGGCGGCAGCGGGTGGCGGCCGTCGGGGAGCACGATCGAGGCCTGCGTGGTGCGCGGCGCCACCAGCCGGTCGGCCAGCCCCAGCTCCTCGACCAGCTCGACCGCCTCCGGCACCCGGGCCAGCACCGCCTCGGGGCCGGTGTCGTACCAGACGCCGGCGAGCTCGACCCGGTCGAGCTTGCCGCCGATCCGCCCGCCGGCCTCCACGACGACGACCTCGTCGGCGGGCCGCCGCCGGCGCCACTCGAACGCCGCGGTGAGCCCGGCGATGCCGGCCCCGACGACGACGACCCGGGTCATCGCGCGGACAGCTCGTGCACCAGCTCGACGACGTGGGTGAGCACGCCCGGGTCGGTCTCGGGCAGCACGCCGTGACCGAGGTTGAACACGTGCCCGCGGGCGGCGCGGCCCTGCGCGACGACGCGGCGGACCTCGCGGTCGACGGTCTCCCGGTCGGCCAGCAGCACGGCCGGGTCGAGGTTGCCCTGCAGCGAGCGCTGCGGCCCCACCCGGCGGGCGGCCTCGTCCAGCGGCACCCGCCAGTCGACCCCGACGACGTCGGCCCCCGCGTCGCCGATCAGCGCGAGCAGCTCGCCGGTGCCGACGCCGAAGTGGATCCGCGGCACGTCCCGGTCGCCGAGCCCGTCGAACACCGCCCGCGAGTGCGGCAGCACGCGGGTGCCGTAGTCGGCGGCGGACAGCACGCCGGCCCAGGAGTCGAACAGCTGCACCGCCGCGGCGCCGTTGTCGATCTGCGTGCGCAGGAAGGTCGCGGCGGAGACGGCGAGGCGGTCGAGCAGCCGGGTCCACGCCTCGGGCTCGGCGTACATGAAGGCCTTGGTGCGGGCGTGCTCCTTGGAGGGGCCGCCCTCGATCAGGTAGGTCGCCAGCGTGAACGGCGCCCCGGCGAAGCCGATGAGCGGCGTCGGGCCGAGCTCGGCGACCAGCCGGCGCACCGCCGTCGCGAGGAACTCCAGCCCGTCGGGTTCGAGGTCGGGCAGCGCGTCGACGTCGGCGACGGTGCGCACCGGGCTCGCCACCACCGGGCCGACGCCGGGCTTGATCTCGATGTCGACCCCGGCCACCACCAGCGGCAGCACGATGTCGGAGAAGAGGATCGCGGCGTCCACGCCGTGCCGGCGGACCGGCTGCAGGGTGATCTCGGTGACCAGGTCCGGGTCCTGGCAGGCCTCGAGCATCGCCGTCCCCGCGCGCAGCGCCCGGTACTCCGGCAGCGACCGGCCGGCCTGCCGCATGAACCACACCGGCGTCCGGCCGACGGGGAGGCCGCGGGCGGCCCGCACGAGGTCCGAGTCGGCGGGGGACGGCGGGACGGCGGGTGCGGTGCTCACGACGCCCGATCCTCCCAGACCCCGCAGCGGCGGCGCGTCCGAGACAGACCGGGCCCGCGGCCCCTACCCTGCGAGCGTGGAGCCACACAGCCTGGCCGGGTCCCGGGACGGGTCCGGTGCGCGTGCGGGCTCCGACGACCGTCCGGCCGCCTTCGTCGCGGGCCTGGAGTCCCTGGCCGCGGTGCGGGTGCGCCCCGAGGTCGTCCTCGAGACGATCCCCCCGCCGCAGCGCCTGGCGCCGTACGCGCACGCGCTGGCCGCGCGGGTCGTCGAGGGAGAGGGCGACGACGAGGTCGAGGTCGCCGTCGCCCGGTTCATCGTGCTGCACGACCCCGACGGCCACGAGGCCTGGGACGGCACCACCCGCTGCGTCGGGTACCTGTCGGCGAGCACCGACGAGCACATGGTCGACGACGCGATGTTCTCCGAGGTCGCCTGGAGCTGGCTGACCGACGCCCTGCAGGAGTGCGGCGCGGCCTCGCACGCGCTCGGCGGCACGGTCACCCGCACCGCCTCGACCCGCTTCGGTGACCTCGCCGGCCCCGAGCACAGCGTCGACGTCGAGCTCCGGGCCTCCTGGACCGCCGAGGACACCGCGCTCGGCCGCCACCTCGACGCCTGGCTGCAGGTGCTCGCCAACGCGGCCGGGCTCCCGCCGCCGGGCGTCGCGCTGCTGGGCCCGTCCGGTCCGGTCCCCGGCACGCCCTGACCACCGCCCCCTGACCGGCCGGTCCGCCGCGGTCACTACCATCGCTGGTGACGGGACGCACTCCCCCGGGTCCGCGCCGCTCGGCCTGCACACCCCGGGAGCCGGCGGGACCGGTGGCGCGTACGGACGGGACGGCGGGTAGGTGGACGGCAACTGAGCACCGAGCCCCTTCCCCTCGACGGCCTGGAGACCGCCCCGGAGCCCGCTCCGGAGGCGCCCGCCCCGGTGCCCCTGCTCGCCCCGCGCGACGGGCTGCCGCCGGTCATCGACACCCCCGACGCGCTCGCGCGCTACGCCGACGCCCTGCGCGGCGGCACCGGGCCGGTCGCCGTCGACGCCGAGCGCGCCTCCGGCTACCGGTACGGCCAGCGCGCCTACCTGGTGCAGCTGCGCCGCGCCGGCGCGGGCACCGGGCTGGTCGACCCCGTCCCGCTCGGGGACCTCTCGGTCGTGCAGGACGCGATCGCCGACGCCGAGTGGGTGCTGCACGCCGCCAACCAGGACCTGCCGTGCCTGGCCGAGATCGGCATGGTCCCGAGCCGGGTCTTCGACACCGAGCTGGCCGCCCGCCTCGCCGGGCTGCCGCGGGTGGGGCTGGCCGCCGTCGTCGAGTCGCTGCTCGGGTACTCGCTGGTCAAGGGCCACTCGGCCGCCGACTGGAGCACCCGCCCGCTGCCCGAGGAGTGGCTGGTCTACGCCGCCCTCGACGTCGAGGTGCTGGTGGACCTCCGCGACGCGCTCGCCGCGCTGCTCGAGGAGCAGGGCAAGACCGAGTGGGCGCGGCAGGAGTTCGCCGCCATCCTCGCCGCCGGCCCGCCGGCACCGCGGCAGGACCCGTGGCGGCGCACGTCCGGCGTGCACGGGCTGCGCAACCGCCGTCAGCTCGGCATGCTCCGCTCGCTGTGGCAGGCGCGGGACGACCTGGCCCGCCGGCGCGACGTCGCCCCCGGCCGGGTGCTGCCCGACGCCGCGATGGTCGCCGCCGTCCAGGCCGATCCGCAGACCGAGGGCGCGCTGCTGGAGCTGCCGGTCTTCCGCGGCCGGGCCAACCGGCGGCTGGTGGGCACCTGGTTCGGTGCGCTGGCCCGCGGCCGGGCGCTGCCGGAGGCGGAGCTCCCGCCGCACAGCCGCCCCGGTGACGGGCCGCCGCCGGTCAACCGCTGGGCCGACCGCGACCCCGCCGCGGCCACCCGGCTGCAGACCGCGCGCAAGGCCCTCGCGGCGCTGTCCGAGGAGCTCAGCGTGCCGGTGGAGAACGTCCTCTCCCCCGACCTGGTGCGCCGGCTGATGTGGACCCCGCCCGAGCCGCGCGACGCCGAGACGGTGGCCGCGGCCCTGCGCGCCGGCGGCGCCCGCGAGTGGCAGGTCGGGCTCACCCGCGACCTGCTCACCGACGCGCTCTCCCGCGCCTGACCCGCAACGACGAGGGGCCCGCCGTCCGGTACCGGACGACGGGCCCCTCGTTGGGTTCCGCGGGCTAGTGCCCCGTGGCCGCGGCCCGCCGGCGGGCCAGCGCGTCGACGCTGGCGGCCAGCAGGAGGACTCCACCGGTGATGATGAAGTTCAGGTAGGCCTCGGTGCCCAGCAGGCCCAGGCCGTTGGCGATGATCGCCACGACCAGGCCACCGAGGACGGCGTCACGCACCCGGCCCCGGCCACCGAAGAGGCTGGTGCCACCGATGACCGCGGCGCCGACGGCGTAGAGCAGCGTGTTGCCGCCGCCGGAGCCCGGCGCCACGGAGCCGAGGCGGGCCGCCGCGACGATGCCGCTGATCGCGGCCAGCGTCGAGCCGATCACGAAGACGCTCACGCGGATCCTCGTGACGTTGATGCCGGCGCGCCGGGAGGCCTCCGCGTTGCCGCCGACCGCGTAGACGTGCCGGCCGAAGCCCGTCCGGCCGAGGACGAAGGTCAGGAACAGCAGCAGGATGACCACGAGCGGGATCGCGTACGGGATGCCGGCCAGCACCACGCCGGGAGCCGGGGCGCGGTCGACGCTCAGCACCGCCGTCACCAGGACGACGACCGCGGCGATCACGCCGATCCGGACGAGCACCACCGCGAGCGGGGCGTGCGCGAGGCCCTTGGCCTTCTGCACGCGGAACCGGTTGAGCTGGAGCGCGGCGTAGGCGGCGATGGTCAGCAGGGCGAGGACCCAGCCGAGCGCGACCGGCACGTTCTTGTCGCTGATCGCCGAGATCACCGGGTCGCGCACCGGCACCGTGCCGCCCTCGCCGATGAGCCGCAGGGTGAAGCCCTGCCAGCCCAGGAACAGCGCGAGGGTCACGACGAACGACGGGATGCCGACCATCCCGACGAGGCTGCCGGTGAACAGGCCGATGACCACGCCGGTGGCGATGGCCGCCAGGACGGCGACCCACCACGGTGAGCCGACGTCGGCGAGCAGCTTGGCCATGACCGCGGCGCAGACGCCGCTGACCACGCCGGCGGACAGGTCGATCTCGCCCAGCAGCAGGATGAAGACCAGCCCCATCGCCAGGATGATGATCGGCGCGGCCTGGTCGGCCAGGTTGGCCATGTTCCGCGGGGTCAGGAAGGTCTCGGGCCGCAGCACGAAGAACAGCAGCCCGAGGACGACGATGCCGAGGACGGCCGGCAGCGCGCCGAGGTCACCGCCGCGGACGCGGTCGAGGTAGGCCCGGACGGTCGCGCCGAGGGTGTCGGCGCCGCGGTCGGCCTCGAAGCCCGACGGGGCCCCGCCCGGCTCCTGCGAGCTGGTGGGCGTGGAGATGGTGCTGGACACGGGTCAGACCTCCACGGCCGCGGCGTCGGCGGGGGCGATGCCCAGGTTGCCCGCTCGGCCCGCCGTGATGAGCTCGATCACCTGGGGGCGGTCGACCTGCGAGATCGGCACGTCGGCCGCCATCCGGCCCAGGTACAGGGCGGCGACGCGGTCGGCCACCTCGAAGACGTCGACCATGTTGTGGCTGATGAAGACCACGGCGTGGCCGGTGTCGGCCAGCCGGCGGACGAGGTCGAGCACCTGCCGGGTCTGCGCGACGCCGAGGGCGGCGGTCGGCTCGTCGAGGATGACGAGCTTGGACTCCCAGAGCACGGCCTTGGCGATGGCGACCGTCTGGCGCTGACCGCCGGAGAGGCTGGAGACCAGCTGACGTACGGACTTCAGGGTCCGGACGGAGAGCTTGCTGAGGGTCTCCCGGGCGGCCACCTCCATGGACGTCTCGTCGAGGAGGATGCCGCTCTTGCGCTCGCGCCCGAGGAACATGTTCTGGACGACGTCGAGGTTGTCGGCCAGCGCGAGGTCCTGGTAGACGACCTCGATGCCGAGGGCGGCGGCGTCGCGCGGCCCGCTGACCGTGACCTGCCGGCCCTCGAAGAGGAACTCGCCGGAGTCGATGGCGTGGATGCCGGCGATGGACTTGATGAGCGTGCTCTTGCCCGCCCCGTTGTCGCCGACGAGCGCGGTGACCTGGCCGGGGTAGACCTTCATGTGCACGTCGTGCAGGACCTGGATGGCGCCGAAGCTCTTGTTGACGCCGCGGAGTTCCAGGGTGGGGGTGCCGTCCTGGGGACGGGCGGTGGGAGCGGACACACCGGGCCTCTCGGTCGCGCTGGGGGGGCTGGGACAGCAGCCGCCGGGGCGTCCCATGATGGGCGCCCCGGCGGCTGGTGACCACTACGAGATCCCGAGCTCCTGGCACGCGGCGGCGAAGTCGCCGGTGCACAGCTCCTCGGCGGTCACGAACTCGTCGTCGACGACGTCCTTGACGTTGTCACGGAAGATCGAGACCGGCGTCAGCAGGACCGACGGGACCTCGCGGCCGCCCTCGGTGTCCTCGACGGTGCCGGTGGTCTCGCCCTCCTCGCCGTTGAGCAGCGCGACGGCGAGCTCGGCCAGCGCGTTGGCCTCCTCGCGGACCGACTTGTAGACCGTCATGCACTGGTCGCCGGCGAGGATGTTCTGGAGCCCCTCGACGGAGGCGTCCTGACCGGTGACGTTGGACGCGCCGGCGGCGTTGTTGCGGCCGAGGATCTGGATGACGGAGTTGGCGAGCCCGTCGTTGGCCGCGACCACGCCCTGGATGTTGCCGCCGGCCTGGGTGTACATCTGCTCGAAGATCGTCGCGGCCTCCTGGTTGTCCCAGTCGGGCACGGCCTGCTCGGCGACCTGCGTGTACTGCGTCAGCGGGTCGAGCACCTCGTGGGCGCCCGCCGAGAACAGCGTCGCGTTGTTGTCGTCCGGGGAGCCGTTGAGGAACGCGATGTTGCCCTGCGCGACGCCGTTGGCCTCCAGGCACTGCTGCAGCCCCTGGCCCTGCAGGCGGCCGACCTCGGTGTTGTCGAAGGAGACGTAGTACTCGGCCGAGCCACCCAGCGTCAGCCGGTCGTAGTCGATCGTCTGGACGCCCTCGGCGGCCGCCTGCTCCTGGATCTGCGCGCCGGAGGCCGAGTCGAGGTTGACGATCGCGAGGACGGTGGCGCCCTCGGTGATCATCTGCTCGGCGATGGTCGCCTGCCGCTGGGCGTCGCCCTCGGCGTTCTGGATGTCGTACTCGACACCGGCCTCCTCGAAGGCCGCCTCGAGGTAGGGGCGGTCGAAGTTCTCCCACCGCACCGAGGACTCGGTGTCGGGGAGGATCACGCCGACCTTGCCGGCGGCCTCGCCGCCACCGCCGCCGCCGCTGTCGCCGCTGCCGCTGTCGCCGCTGTCGCTGCCACACGCAGCGAGGCTGAAGACCAGGGCGGCCGCCAGGGCCGTCATCGTGGTGCGCCGTCGCGCCATGGATGGGTCCACCGTTCCGTCGGGAATCTGCAGAAGTGCGGCGGCCAATATGCGCCCCGGGTCACACGGGTTGCAAGCCCGGGTCGGTGGCGTTGCCGGACCGTGACCTCCGCCCGGGCGAGGCGCCGCGGGCCCCGGTGCCCCGCACGGGTCGGGTCGCGCTTGGAGCGGCGGTTACCGGCGGGTAACTTCACCTGCGCCGTCCCCGTGCCCGGGCCGGCTCCCACTGCTGCGGAGGTCCCATGTCCCGCTCGCTGCGTGAGGTCGTCTTCGTCGACGGCGTACGCACCCCCTTCGGCAAGGCAGGCCCGAAGGGCGTCTACGCGGAGACGCGCGCCGACGACCTGGTCGTGCGCGTGATCCGCGAGCTGCTGCGCCGCAACCCGGCGCTGCCGGCCGACCGGGTCGACGAGGTGGCCATCGCCGCCACCACCCAGATCGGCGACCAGGGCCTGACCATCGGCCGCACCGCCGCGCTGCTCGCCGGGCTGCCGAAGTCGGTGCCCGGCTACGCCATCGACCGCATGTGCGCCGGCGCGATGACCGCCGTCACCACCACCGCGAGCGGCATCGCCTTCGGCGCCTACGACGTCGCCATCGCCGGCGGGGTCGAGCACATGGGCCGCCACCCGATGGGCGAGGGGGCCGACCCCAACCCGCGGTTCTTCAGCGAGAAGCTCGTCGACGGCTCGGCGCTGGTCATGGGCTCCACCGCGGAGAACCTGCACGACCGCTTCCCGCACCTGACCAGGGAGCGCGCCGACGCGTTCGCCCTGGCCAGCCAGCAGAAGTACGCCAAGGCCGTCGCCAACGGACAGATCGGCCCGGAGCTGGTGACGGTCGCCACCCGCTCGGCCGAGCACGGCTGGGGCCTGGCCACCGCCGACGAGCCGCCGCGGCCGAACACCACCCTCGAGGGCCTGGGCACGCTCAAGACCCCGTTCCGCCCGCACGGGCACGTGACCGCCGGCAACGCCGCGGGCCTCAACGACGGCGCCACCGGCTGCATCCTCGCCGCCGAGGAGGTCGCGCAGGAGCTGGGCCTGACCGCCGGCATGCGGCTGGTCGGCTACGGCTTCGTGGGCGTCGAGCCCGAGGTCATGGGCGTCGGCCCGGTCCCCTCGACCGAGCGCGCGCTCGCCCGCACCGGCCTGACCATCGACGACATCAGCCTGTTCGAGCTGAACGAGGCCTTCGCCGTCCAGGTGCTGGCCTTCCTCGACCACTTCGGCATCGCCGACGACGACGAGCGGGTCAACCCCTGGGGCGGCGCCATCGCCGTCGGCCACCCGCTGGCCTCCTCCGGCGTCCGCCTGATGACCCAGCTGTCGCGGCAGTTCGCCGAGCGCCCCGACGTCCGCTACGGCCTGACCGCCATGTGCGTGGGCCTGGGCATGGGCGCCACCGTCATCTGGGAGAACACCAACTGGGAGGGTAGGGCCAAGTGAGCGCCGTGTTCGAGAACGAGGTCGTCACCAACGCCAAGGTGCGGTACCTGCGGGTGCCCGGCCTGGCCGGCGAGATCGCGCTGATCACGCTGGACAACGGGCACGACCACACCCGCCCGTCCACCTTCGGCCCCGGCGGGCTCGCCTCGCTGGACGCCGCGCTCGACGAGATCGCGGCGCACACCCCGGCGCCGGCGGCCATCGCCGTCACGGGCAAGCCGTTCATCTTCGCCGTCGGCGCGGACCTCTCCGGCGTCCCCGCGGTGACCTCCGCCGAGGCCGCCCGCGAGATCGCCGAGACCGGCCACCGGGTGTTCCGGCGGCTCAAGGACGCCGGCGTCCCGACGTTCGCGTTCGTCAACGGCGCGGCGCTCGGCGGCGGCCTGGAGCTGGCGCTGCACTGCACCTACCGGACGATCGCCGGCACCGCCGTCGTCGCCTTCCCCGAGGTCTTCCTCGGCCTGGTGCCCGGCTGGGGCGGCACGCAGCTGCTGCCGGACCTGATCGGGATCGACCCGGCGGTCACCGTGATCGTCGAGAACGCGCTGGCGCAGAACAAGGTCACCTCCGGCCCGCGGGCCGCGGAGCTGGGGATCGCCGACGCGCTGTTCGAGCCCGCCGACTTCCTCGAGCGGTCGCTGGAGTGGGCCGCCGCCGTCCTCACCGGAGACATCACGGTGACCCGCCCCGAGGCCGACCGGTCGGGCTGGGACGCCGCGATCGAGCGGGCCCGCGGCATCGTCGCCGCCCGCACGCGCAACGCCTCCCCCGGCGCGCTGCGCGCCGTCGAGCTGCTCGACCTGGCCCGCAACGGCGTCGACGGCGAGGCGTTCACCGCCGGCACCGCCGCCGAGGACCAGGCGCTCACCGACCTGCTGATGAGCGACGAGCTCCGCGCCTCGCTCTACTCGTTCGACCTGGTGAACAAGCGGGCCAAGCGGCCGGCCGGCGCGCCGGACAGGTCGCTGGCGCGGAAGGTCACCAAGGTCGGCGTCGTCGGCGCCGGGCTCATGGCCTCGCAGCTGGCGCTGCTGTTCGTGCGCCGGCTCGAGGTGCCCGTCGTCCTCACCGACGTCGACCAGGCGCGCGTGGACAAGGGCGTCGGCTACGTGCACGGGGAGCTGGACGAGCTCGCCGGCCGCGGCCGGCTCTCGGCGGACGAGTTGAACCGGCTCAAGGGCCTGGTCACCGGGTCGCTGGACAAGGCCGACTTCGCCGACGCCGACCTCGTCGTCGAGGCGGTGTTCGAGGAGATGTCGGTCAAGCAGCAGGTGTTCGCCGAGGTGGAGGCCGTCGTCTCCCCCGAGTGCGTGCTGGCCACCAACACCTCGGCGCTGTCGGTGACCGAGATGGCCTCCAAGCTCGAGCACCCCGAGCGGGTCGTGGGCCTGCACTTCTTCAACCCGGTGGCGGTCCTGCCGCTGCTGGAGGTCGTGCGCGCCGAGCAGACCGACGACGCCGCGCTGGCCACCGCCTTCGCCGTCGGCAAGGCGCTGAAGAAGTCCTGCGTGCTGGTCGCCGACGCCCCGGCGTTCGTCGTCAACCGGCTGCTCACCCGCTTCCTCGGCGAGGTCACCTCGGCCGTCGAGCAGGGGACGCCGGTGGCCGTCGCCGACCGGGCGCTGGACCCGCTGGGCCTGCCCATGTCGCCGTTCGAGCTGCTCACGCTGGTCGGCCCGCCGGTCGCGCTGCACGTGGCCGAGCGGATGCACGAGGCCTTCCCCGACCGGTTCGCCGTCGGCGAGGGGCTCCGGAAGATGGTCGAGCTGGGCAAGACCAGCGTCTGGTCCGAGCCCGGCGTCGTCGACCCCGACCTCGCCGGCATCGACGAGGGCGACTCGCCGCTGACCGAGGACGAGGTCCGCGACCGCGCCGTGCGGGCACTGGCCCAGGAGATCCGGCTGATGCTCGACGAGGGCGTCGTCCAGGCCGTGCAGGACATCGACCTGTGCATGGTGCTGGGCGCCGGCTGGCCGTTCTGGCTGGGCGGCATCTCCGCCCACCTCGACCGCACCGGCGTCTCCGAGGCGGTCACCGGCTCGCGGTTCCTGCCGAGGGGCGTGGCCAGCCTCCCCGCCTGAGGGCGCTGACGACGACGGCCCGGGTCCCCGCGAGGGGCCCGGGCCGTCCGCCGTCGCGGCGCCGTCCTGGCTCGCCGTGGCGCGTCCTGGCTCACCGTGGCACGTCCTGGCTCATGCCCGGCGGTGAGCCAGGACGCAGCACGATCAGGCGGCCTGATCGTGCTACGTCAGCGGAACTTGCGGGTGAGGCTCTCGATCGTCCGGTCGACCGAGGCGACCTTCACGTGCGAGATGCCGCTGGTGGCGCCCGCGGCCAGCATCGCCTCGTGCGCCGCCCGCAGGGTGGCCCACACCGCGTCGGCGTCGCCCTCGAGCGTCGTGCCGAGGGCGCCGACCTCGTGCCGCAGCCCGGAAGCGCGGATCACCCGGACGGCGGCCTCGACGAAGGCGTGCGGGTCCTCCGGCGTCCCGGCCGGCGTGGGCGCGACCTGGATCTCGGCGATGACCGTCACTGCTGGGCGCCGTCCACGGGCTCGGCGGCCGGCTGCTGCTCGGCCCGCTCGGTGAGCACCGCGGTCCACTCGGCGATCCGGCGGGCGACGTCCTGCTCGGTCAGGCCGCAGTCGGCCAGCACCTGGCCGCGGCTGCCGTGCTCGAGGAACGCCTGCGGCAGGCCCAGCGCGCGCACCGGGACGTCGTGCTGGCGGTCCTGCAGCGCCTGCGACAGCGTCGTCCCGACGCCGCCGGCCCGGCCGCCGTCCTCCACGGTGACGACCAGCCGGTGCGCGGCGGCCATCTCGACGAGCTCGTCGGAGACCGGCAGCACCCAGCGCGGGTCGACGACGGTCACCTCGATGCCGTGGTCGGCGGCCCGCTCGGCGGCGGCCAGGCACATCGGCACCATGGCGCCGACGGCGACCAGCAGCACCTCCTCGCGCTCCCCGCGCCGCAGCACGTCGACCGGGCCGCGCCGCTCCAGCGCCGGGATGTCCAGCGGCGGCGGGCCCTTGGGGAAGCGGACGACGCTCGGCGCGTCGGTGACGGCGACCGCCTCGCGCAGCGCCTCGCGCAGGGTCGGCTCGTCGCGCGGCGCGGCGAGGTGCAGCCCCGGCACGACCGAGCAGATCGACATGTCCCACATGCCGTTGTGCGAGGCGCCGTCTGTGCCGGTGACCCCGGCGCGGTCGAGGACGAGCGTGACCGGCTGGCGGTGCAGCGCGACGTCCATGAGCAGCTGGTCGAAGGCCCGGTTGAGGAAGGTCGAGTAGACCGCGACGACCGGGTGCAGCCCGCCCATCGCCATCCCGGCCGCGCTGGTGAGCGCGTGCTGCTCGGCGATGCCGACGTCGTAGGTCCGCTCGGGGAAGCGCTCGGCGAAGGCGGCCAGGCCGGTCGGGTGCAGCATCGCCGCGGTGACGGCGACGACGTCGGCCCGCTCGGCGCCGATGCGTACCAGCTCGTCGGAGAACGCCGTCGTCCAGTCGCGGGCGACCGCGGGGCTGGTGCCGCTGTCGGGGTCGAAGACGCCGGTGGCGTGCCAGGCGTCGATCTGGTCGGTCTCGGCCGGCGGGTAGCCGAAGCCCTTGGTGGTGACCGCGTGCACGATCACCGGGCGGCCGAACGACCGCGCCCGGCGCAGCGCGGACTCCAGCACCTCGACGTCGTGGCCGTCGACCGGGCCGACGTACTTGAGGCCGAGGTCCTCGAACATGCCCTGCGGCGCCAGGACGTCCTTGACGCCCTTCTTCAGGCCGTGCAGCGCGTCGTAGAGCGCCGACCCGACGACGGGGGCCTTGTGCAGCGCCTGACGGATGGCCAGCAGCGCCTGCTCGTAACCGGGCCGCAGCCGCAGGGTCGCCAGCGCGTCGGCGACACCGCCGATGGTCGGCGAGTAGGAGCGGCCGTTGTCGTTGACGACGATCACCACCGGCCGGTCCTGGGCGGCGGCGATGTTGTTCAGCGCCTCCCAGGCCATTCCGCCGGTCAGCGCGCCGTCCCCGACGACGGCGACGACGGGGCGCTTGTCCCCGCGGACGGCGAAGGCCTTGGCCAGCCCGTCGGCGTAGGACAGCGCGGTCGAGGCGTGGCTGTTCTCGACCCAGTCGTGCTCGCTCTCGGTGCGGCTCGGGTAGCCCGACAGGCCGCCGCGCTGGCGCAGCCGGTCGAAGCCCTCGACCCGGCCGGTGAGCATCTTGTGCACGTAGGCCTGGTGGCCGGTGTCGAAGACGATGGGCTCGTGCGGGGACTCGAAGACCCGGTGCAGCGCGATGGTGAGCTCGACGGTGCCGAGGTTCGGCCCGAGGTGGCCGCCGGTGCGGGCGACGCTGGTGACCAGTGCGTCACGGATCTCCGCGGCCAGCGCGGGCAGCTGCTCGGGGGGCAGGGCCCGGAGGTCTGCGGGGTCGCGGAGCGAGCGCAGGAGCGACACGGGGAGGAGGTGTCCTCTCTGTCGGCGGCGGGGCACGGCCCTCCGACGGCCGCCGACCCACTGTAGTCGCGCGGCGGCGCGGACCTCCGGCCGAGCCGGGGCCGAGACGGGACGGTTCCGTCACTCCCGACGCACCGCACCCGCTCTCACCCGGCCGATGCCCCTCCCTTCCGTCGGTGATTGACAGAACACGGGCGTGCTCGGACGATGCCCGCCATGGACACCCGCCCGTGGCTGCCCGACCTCTCGGGCCCCTCGCGGCGGCTGGTCGAGGCGCTGCGGATGAGCGGGCCCTCGACGCGGGCGCAGCTGGTGGAGCGGACCGGGCTGTCCCGCGCCACGGTGTCCGGCTACGTGGCCGACCTCGTCCACCGCGGGCTGGTGGCACCCGGGGACGACGCGGGCGCGGTCGAGACCGGCGGCCGGCCCGCGCGGCTGGTGCACCTGACCCGCCGGGCCGGCGTCGTCGTGGGGGTCGACATCGGGCGCACCCACGTCCGGGTCGCGGTGGCCGACCTCTCGCACGAGATCGTCGGCGAGGAGACGACGACGCTGCCGGTCGCCGACCTGGACTCCGACGCGGTCCTCGACACCGTGGCGAGGCAGGTGCGGGCCGAGCTGCGGCGGGCGGGCGCCTGCACCGAGGACGTCGTCGGCGCGGTGGTCGGCCTGCCGACGCCGGTGGTCGGCCGGGCGGCGAGCGCGCGCGGCACCGTGGCGCGGTCCAACATCCTGCCGACCTGGTCGGGCCGGACTCCGGCGCCGGCGCTGCAGGAGCGGCTCGGCGTCCCGGTGATCGTGGAGAACGACGCGAACCTGGGCGCCGTCGCCGAGGTCCGCTGGGGCGCCGGCCGCGGCTCGCGCGCCACCCTCTACCTGAAGATGGCCACCGGCGTCGGCGGGGCGCTGGTGATCGACGGCGACCTGCTGCGCGGCGTCTCCGGTACCGCCGGCGAGATGGGCCACGTGAGCCTGGACCCGGCCGGCCCGCTGTGCCGCTGCGGCAACCGCGGTTGCCTGGAGCTCACCGCCGGCGGCACCGCCCTGCTGCGGGCCATCCAGACCGCCGCCCCGCACCACACCGACCTGCGGTCGCTGGTGGCCGGCGCCCAGGATGGCGACCAGGCCTGCCGGCGGCTGATCGCCGACGCCGGTGCCTCGGTCGGCTTCGTGCTCGGCGGGCTGGTCAACGTGCTCAACCCCGACCGCATCGTCGTGGGCGGCGAGCTGGGCACCGCGGGCGACCTGCTCGTCGACCCGCTGCGGCGGGCGCTCGGGCAGTCCGCCATCCCCGCCGCGGCCGAGCAGCTGACCGTGGTCCCCGGCTCGCTCGGGGCCCGCGCGGAGGTGCTCGGCGCGCTGGCCGTCGCGCTCCGGGAGGCCGACCGGCTGACCGGCTAGGGCCCCGGGGGCCCGCGGACGACGACCGGGCCCCCGGGTGCCACTACTACAGGCGGGGGACCCAGACCTCGCCGCGCAGCGCCCCGGCGACCACCTCGACGCCGCGCGCCGCCGCGGCCAGCCGGGCGCCCTCCCGCTCGTAGGCGGTGACGGCGGCCTCGATGGCGTCCGGCGGCAGGTGGTCGGCCAGCTCGACGCGGACCGTGCGCCAGCCCGCCCGCGCCGCCTCGAGGCCGGCCGCGACGTGGTCGCCGGCGAACCGCGCGAGCAGCAGCGGGTAGCGGCGCAGTACCTCGTGGGCGCGGTAGTCGGGCGGGACGAGGTCGAACAGCCAGGCCACCGCTGTGTGCTCCCAGTCGGGGGCCCCCGGGGGCCGCACCTGCTCCGGCCAGCCCGGAGGCACGCTCACACCCACGTCCGGCATCCTGCCGGAGGTCGAACACGTGTTCGACCCCAGACGTGCCGTCGTCACCCGCTCGTGATCACCGACGCCGGCGCGACCGGTGTACCTGGATGGCCCCCGACTCGTGGAGGGCGTGCGTCAGTCCCTCTGGCGCTTGAGCCAGAACTGCTCGAAGCCCCAGGTGCCCGCTCCGCTGGAGTGGTAGCTGACCAGCTCCCACCCCTCGCCGCCGAGCCGGTTGAGCACCGAGCTGGTGTCCCCCTGCTGCCGCTCGAGCCCGCCGCCGGGGAGCTTGACGCTCACCCCCGCGCGCTGCGACTCGGCGTCGTTGGCCGTGATGACCGAGGCGTACTCCCAGGTGGTCACGGAGAGCACCGTAACGAAGGCCCCGGACCGGGTGCCGGGTCAGCCGGTCAGGCGGTGGGCACGAGCAGGGCGACGCACTCCACGTGGGCCGTCATCGGGAAGGCGTCGAAGGCGCGCAGGGCGGCCAGGCGGTACCCGGCGCCGGTGAAGGCGGCGACGTCGCGGCCCAGGGACGCCGGGTCGCAGGCGACGTAGACGACGGCGCGCGCCCCGGTCCCGGCCAGCACCCGGCTCACCGCGGCGCCCGCCCCGGCGCGCGGCGGGTCGAGCACCACGACGTCGGGCGCGCCGCCGAGCTCCTCCAGCAGACCGGTGAGCCCCTCGGCGTCCACCTCGCCCTGCCACACCTCGGCCTGCGGCAGGTCGCCCAGGTTGACCTCCGCGGCGGCGCACGCGTCGGCGTCGGCCTCCACGCACACCACCCGCCCGGACTCCCCCACCCCGGGCGCCAGCGCGCCGCCGAACAGGCCGGCGCCGGCGTACAGGTCGAGCACGGTCTCCCCCGGCCGCACGCCGGCCAGCGCGGACACCGCGCCCACGAGCGCGTCGGCGGCCGACTCGTGCACCTGCCAGAAGCCGGTGCCCTCGACCTCCCAGTCCCGCCCGGCGGCGTGGCGCCCGGCGCGCCCGGCCGGCTCGGCGGGGACGTCCTCGCCGGCCCGCAGCACGCGGGTCGACGTGGGCACGCCGCGGCGGTCCAGCCGCGTGGTGGTGACCGTGCCCGCGGAGTCGACGGCGACGTCCACCGCACCGGCGCCGGGCCAGCGCCGCGACAGCACCGCCCGCGCGGCGGGCTCCACGGTGATCGGGCAGTCGTCGAGGACGTGCACGTCGTGCGAGCGGTGCCGGCGCAGCCCGGGCACCCCGTCCCGGCCGACGGCGAACCGCGCCCGCGACCGCCAGCGCAGCGGCCCGCCGGGCAGCGCCTCGACGGCGAGACCGGCCAGCGCCGGGTCGGCGGCGTCCACCCCGCCGAGCCGGGTGAGCTGCTCGCGGACGACGTCGGCCTTGAGCCGCCGCTGCCCCTCCCAGGAGACGTGCTGCCAGTCGCAGCCGCCGCAGCGCCCCGGGCCGCTGTGCGGGCAGGGCCGCTCCACCCGGTCGGGCGCCGCCTCGAGCACCTCGACGGCGTCGGCGCGGCAGTAGCCGGGCTGCCGGTCCTCGGTGACCCGGACGACCACCCGCTCACCGGGCAGCGCGTGCCGGACGAACACCACCCGGCCCTCGTGCCGGGCCACGCAGTGCCCGCCGTGCGCCACCGGGCCGACGGTCACCTCGAACTCCCGGCCGGTCCACCCCGCCCCCCGGTCGGGCCGGGGCGGCCGCGCCGCGCGGGCCGCCGGACGGCGCCGCCGGTCAGCCATAGGGGGTGGCCTCCACCTGGTCGTCGGTGAGGCCGCGGCGCAGGTCGCCGGGCATGGGGCCGGCACGCCGGTCGTCCTCGTCCCCGCGGCCGATGGAGCTCTCCAGCTGCCACGGCACCGTGGTGATCATGACGCCGGGCTGGAACTGCAGCCGGGCGCGCAGCCGCAGCGCGCTCTGGTTGTGCAGCACGTTCTCCCACCAGTGGCCGACGACGTACTGCGGCACGAACACGATGACCAGCTCCCGCGGGCTGTCCCGCCGGATGCCCTTGACGTAGTCGACCACCGGCCGGGTGATCTCCCGGTACGGCGACTCCACCACGGTCAGCGGGACCGGGACGTCGTAGCGCTCCCAGTCCGCCTGCAGCGAGCGGGTGTCCCCCGGGTCCACGTTGACCGTCAGCGCGGTCAGCACGTCGGGCCGGGTGGCGCGGGCGAAGGCCAGCGCCCGCAGCGTCGGCTTGTGCACCTTGGACACCAGCACGATCGCGTGCACCTTGCTGGGCAGCAGGCGGGCGTCGGTGTCGGGCACCAGCTGCTCGGCCACGTGCGAGTAGTGCCGGTTGATCGCCTTCATGAGCACGAACAGCACCGGCATCACGAGGATGACCAGGTAGGCGCCGCGGGTGAACTTCGTGATCACGATGATCAGCAGCACGACGGTGGTCAGGCTGCCGCCGATGGTGTTGATCACCTGCGAGCGGCGCATCCGCCGCTTCTCGGCCGCGTCGCTGGACAGCCGGATCTCCCGGTTCCAGTGCCGGACCATGCCCCACTGGCCGATCGAGAAGCTGGTGAAGACCCCGACGATGTACATCTGGATCAGCCGGTTCGGGTCGGCGTCGAAGGCCAGGATGAGCAGCGCCGCGAAGCCGGCCAGCAGCAGGATGCCGTTGCTGTAGACCAGCTTGTCGCCGCGGGTGTGCAGCTGGCGGGGCAGGAACCGGTCCTGCGCGAGCACCGAGCCCAGCAGCGGGAACCCGTTGAAGGCGGTGTTGGCGGCGAGGATGAGGACCAGCGCGGTGGCCGCCTGGATGTAGAAGAAGCCGACCGACTGGTCGCCGCCGAAGGTGGCCGCGGCGAGCTGGGCGATGACCGTGCGCTGGGGGTCGGTCTCGCAGTTCCCCGGGAAGCCGACGAGGTCGCAGGTGTTCTCGGCGTAGCGGACGTCGCCGAACAGGGCGAGCGCGGTGACGCCGGCGAACATCGTCGCGGCGATCCCGCCCATGAGCGCCAGCGTCGTCGCGGCGTTCCTCGACTTCGGCGGGCGGAACGCGGGGACGCCGTTGGCGATGGCCTCGACCCCGGTCAGCGCGGTGCACCCGGAGGCGAAGGCGCGCAGCGCGAAGAACACCAGCGCGACGCCGCCCAGGTCGTCGTAGCCCGCCTCGGGCACGACCGACCAGCCGGCGCTCTCGGCGATGACCGGCGAGTCGGTGAAGAGGTCGCGGATCAGCCCGGTGACGATCATGACCATGATCCCGGCGACGAACAGGTACGTCGGGACGGCGAACGTCTTGCCCGACTCCCGCACCCCGCGCAGGTTGGCCGCGGCCAGCAACGCGACCAGGCCGACGGCGATGAGCACGCGGTGCTCGTTGAGCGCGGGGAACGCCGAGATGATGTTGTCGGTGCCCGCCGACACGGACACGGCCACGGTGAGCACGTAGTCGACCAGCAGCGCGCTGGCGACGGTGAGCCCGGCGAAGTGGCCGTGGTTCTTCATCGCGACCTCGTAGTCGCCGCCGCCCGAGGGGTAGGCGTGCACCACCTGGCGGTAGGACAGCACGACGGTCGCCAGCAGCAGCACGACGACGACGGCCAGCCACGGCGCGAGGAACAGGAACGCGGTGCCGGCCAGCGTCAGGACGATCAGGATCTCCTGGGTCGCGTAGGCCACGGAGGAGAGCGGGTCGCTGGCGAAGATCGGCAGGGCCAGGGACTTCGGGAGCAGGGACTCCCCTGCGCGGTCGCTGCGGACCGGCCGGCCCACGACGAGCCGTTTGGGGAGTTGTCCGAGGTCGGACAGCTTGGGCACGGCGGCGATGGTACGGACGCGGGGGCACCCGGTGCCGCCCCGCGCCGCGCGCCCCGCCCGGACGGGGCACGTGATCCGGGCGCACCCCCGGACCGCCCGCGGACGGGTGTAGCTTCGCGCCCTGGACCGCGGGCGGACGGCGCCCGTGCGAGGCATCAGGAGCGACACGTGCACGTGGTCGTCATGGGCTGCGGCCGTGTCGGCTCGGCCATCGCGCGACGGCTGGAGCAGATCGGCCACAGCGTCGCGGTGATCGACCAGGACCCGGAGGCCTTCCGCCGGCTCGGGCCCGAGTTCACCGGCCGGCAGGTGACCGGCCTGGGCTTCGACCGGCAGGTGCTGCTCGACGCCGGCATCGACTCCGCCGGCGCGTTCGCCGCGGTCAGCAGCGGCGACAACTCGAACATCATCAGCGCGCGCGTGGCGCGGGAGACCTTCGGCGTCCAGCACGTCGTCGCCCGGATCTACGACTCCAAGCGCGCCGAGGTGTTCGAGCGGATGGGCATCCCGAGCGTCGCGACCGTGCCGTGGACGGTGAACCGGCTGCTGCGCGAGCTGCTGTCGGTGAAGGTCAGCGAGATCTGGCGGGAGCCCACCGGCCGGGTGCTGCTGATGCGGGTCACCGTCACCGACGGCTGGGTGGGCCGCAAGCTCTCCGAGCTCGAGGCCGCCTCCGGCGCCCGGGCCGCCTGGCTGGTCCGCTTCGGGGAGGCGCAGCTGCCCACCCCGTCCACCGTGCTGCAGGACGGCGACCAGCTCGTCGTCGCGGCCACCGACGAGATCTCCGACCGCGTGCACCAGACGGTCGAGCACCCCGAGGGGGGCAGGGCCTGATGCGCGTGGCCATCGTGGGCGCCGGGGCGGTCGGCCGCTCCATCGCCGGGGAGCTGCTCAACAACGGGCACACCGTGATGCTCATCGAGAAGGACGGCCGCAAGGTCCGCACCCGCGCGGTGCCGGGCGCGGAGTGGGTCCAGGCCGACGCCTGCGAGGTCTCCTCGCTCGAGGAGGCCCAGCTGGCCACCTGCGACGTCGTCGTCGCGGCCACCGGCGACGACAAGGCCAACCTCGTCGTCTCGCTGCTGGCCAAGACCGAGTTCGCGGTCAACCGCGTCGTCGCCCGGGTCAAGGACCCGCGCAACGAGTGGCTCTACACCGAGGCGTGGGGCGTCGACGTCGCCGTCTCCACCCCGCGGGTGCTCGCCGCGCTGGTCGAGGAGGCGGTGACCGTCGGCGACGTCGTCCGGCTGATGAGCTTCCGCAAGGGCGCGGCCAACCTGGTCGAGATCACCCTCGCCGAGAACACCCCGTGGGCCGGCCGGCCGCTGCGCGAGGTGCCGCTGCCGCGCGAGACGGTGCTGACGGCGATGCTGCGCGGCGACCGGGTCATCACGCCCACCCCCGACGAGCCGCTCGAGGTGGGCGACGAGCTGCTGTTCGTCACGCACGCCGACGTCGAGGAACAGCTGCAGCAGGTCCTCTCGCCGACCGCCCTCTAACCGGCCTCGTCCCGGGGCCCGCCCTGAGCCTGCGAAGGGTGGGGAGGACGAGGTCCTTCCACCGTCTCCACGCGGTGGCGGTGCAGCCGCGCGACGACCCAGAGCGTGAGCGCGAGGGCGGCGGCGGTCACCGGCAGGCCGAGGACGAGCGAGGCGACGCCGAGCAGGTCCTCCTCGTCGGCGAGGTAGAGCGGCGTCTGGACGGCGACGCGCAGCAGGAACGTCAGCGCCCAGACGACGGTCAGCCAGCCGTAGGCGCGCACCATCCGCGGGTCGTCGCGCCAGTGCCGCTCGGGCTCCGGGTCGACCGGGCGCCCCGACTGCGCGGGCGCGGGCTCCGGCGGGGGCGGAGGCGGCTGGTGGTGCAGCCGGGCGCGGGCACTGTCGACGCGGCGGCGCAGGCCGGGCAGCGAGTGCGCGGCCATCGACCCCAGGTGGCTCGGCGCGAGCCACTCGGCGACCACGCCGACCAGCGGCCAGCGCAGCGGCACCGAGCCCAGCAGCACCACGCCGATGACGGCGTTGCGGATGATGCCCGGCACGAAGTAGTTGCGCGCCTGCCCCGAGGCGGCGGCGATGGCGACCGCCACCGCGACGCCGAACAGGCCGCTGAACGCCTGCTGCACGCTCTCCCGCCGGACCAGCCGGACGAGCAGGATCAGCACGGCGGCGCCGATCGCGGCCCAGATCCCGGTGCGCAGGTCGCCGATCGCGTTGGCCACGATGAAGGCCAGCGTGGGCAGGGTCGCGTCGACCATGCCGCGCCAGCCGCCGAGCTGCTCCAGCACCACGTGCCGGTCGAAGGTGACCCCTCGGCCCGTGTCCTCGGTCCTGGTGCCGTCCGCGTGCGTGGGCTCCTGGTGCGGTGCTGCTCCCCCGGGATCGCGCCGGCCGTCGTCGTCGGCCGCCGGGATCACCCCGCGCTCAGCTCGTACCAGGGGTTGTAGATGACCTTGCGACCGTCGAAGTTGGCGAACCGGCCGCGGGCGGTCAGCGTCCGGCCGGGCTCGATGCCCGGGATGCGCCGGCGGCCCAGCCAGACCAGGGTGACCGAGCCGGAGCCGTCGAACAGCTCCGCCTCCAGGGTGGGGACCGTCTCGCGCGGGGTGTAGACGACCGACTTGAGCCGGCCGGTCACGGTCACCACCGCCCCCTTGCGGCAGGCGCTCACCGGCTCGCAGCCGGCGCGGTCGGACTCCTCGCGCAGCTCCTGCGCGTCGATGGTGGAGTCGTCGGCGGTCAGCCGCTGCAGGGTGCGCGCGAGCCAGCCGCCGGGACGGGTCTGTGTCACGGTTCCAGGGTAGTGCTGCCCACCCGGCCGGCGGTGCGTTCCCCCAGCCACGCGCGGACCACCGCCCAGGCCTTCCCCGCCGGGTCGATGGGCACCCGGTGACCGCCCGGGACGGTGCACACCGTCACCCGGTCGCCGGCGTCCGCGGCCGCCGCCGCGTACCGCCGCGACTGCTCGGGCGGCACGACGTCGTCGTCGGTGCCGTGCACGCACAGCACCTCGGCGCCGGTGGGCAGCAGCCCGACCGGGTCGGCAACCGCGTAGCGGCCGGGCACCTCCCCCGGCTCCCCGCCGAGGAACTCCTGGACGGCGCTGCGGCCCAGGCGCTGCTCCGCCGCGCTGCCCAGGTCCACGACCCCGGCCTGCAGCACCGCCGCGGTCACCCGCACCCGCGGCGCGGCGCCGGGCGCGCCGGCCGGCAGCCGCCCCCGCCCGGCGGCCCACGCGGCCAGGTGCCCCCCGGCGGAGTGCCCGACGGCGGTGAGCGAGCCGAGGTCCAGCCGGCCGGCGTCCGCGAGGTCCGGGAGCGCGTCGAGCGCCGCGGCGACGTCCTCCAGGGTGGCCGGCCACCCACCGCCGCTGCCGACCCGCCGGTACTCCACGGCGACGGCGGCGTACCCGGCCGCGGCGAGGTCCGCGGCCAGCGGGCGGGCCAGCTCGATGCCGTACGCGGCCCGCCAGAACCCGCCGTGCAGCACGACGACGACGGGCGCCGGGTCCTGCCGCTCCGGCAGGGACAGCTCGAGGAACTGGTCGGGGTGCGGGCCGTAGGCGACGACGGCGGGGGTCACGCGGTCGGCCGCGGCGGGGCCGGCGGGCGGCCCGGCTGCTGCCCGGCCTGCTGCTGGCGGGCCAGCTGCGCGGCGGCCTGCGGCGGGAGGGTGAGCGGCAGCTGCTCGCGCACCGGCATCGGCGAGGTGCCCCGGACCACGACCACCTTGCGGAAGACGTCCTCGAGCACCGCCGCCGCCTCGGGCGACTCGGCGGCCGGGCCGCTGATCATCCCGCGGAGGAACCAGCGGGGACCGTCGACGCCGAGGAAGCGCGCGGCGCGGCGCACCGGCTTCGGCGGGGGGCCGCCGGGCTGGGCCGGCGGGGTCACCACGACGGTGCCGGCCAGCTCGGGGCCGAACGGGCCCTCGGTCTCCTGCAGCCGCCCGCCCTGACCGGAGGCGCTGCGGGCGAGCTCGGCGCGGACGTCGTCCCAGATGCCGGCGGCGCGGGGCGCGGCGAAGGCGGACAGCTGCAGCAGCGAGTCGCCGTAGCGCAGGGTCGCGCCGATGACCTTCTGCTGCTGGTTGAGGTCCACCCGCAGCTCGGTCCCGGGGACGGCGGGCAGCCGGAGTGAGCCGAGGTCGACGCGGGGCGCGCCGTCGTCGGGGGCGTCGGCCTCGTCGTAGGGGCCGGTGGTCTCCTCGACGTCGCGCTCGCGGTGCTGGGGCTCGGGCGGGACACCGCGCTCGCGCAGGCTGCGGTCGATCCGGTTGCGCCGTCGTCCGAAGGGCATCTCAGGCCTCCTGTCCCGCCCCGGTGGACCCGTGCCCGCCCTCGCCGCGGACGCTCTCCGGCAGCACCTCGACCGGCACGAAGCGGGCCGTGACGACCGGCTGCACCACCAGCTGGGCCACCCGGTCGCCGGCGCGCAGCGTCAGCGGGGTGACCGGGTCGAGGTTCACGAGGTTCACCTTGATCTCGCCGCGGTAGCCGGCGTCGATGGTGCCGGGGGCGTTGACCAGGCTCAGGCCGTGCCGGGCGGCGAGGCCCGAGCGCGGGTGCACGAACCCGGCGTAGCCCTCGGGGATGGCCACGGCCACGCCGGTGCCCACGAGCGCGCGCTCCAACGGCGCCAGGTGCACGTCCTCGGTGATGGTGAGGTCGGCGCCCGCGTCGCCGGGCAGCGCGTAGCGCGGGGGTGTGGCCCCCGCCGCGGTCAGCCGGACGGGGACCTCGAGGGGGTCGGCCACGACGGCGACCCTAACCGCGCCCGGGCGGGGTCGGCGGACCGGCCGGGACCTCAGGCCGGACCGCGGCGCAGGTCGGCGCGGACCCGGCGGGCGAGGGTCTCGGTGGCCTTGAGGTTGCCGCGGCCGCCGAGCGCCGCGCCGACGAACAGCGGCGCGGCCGAGCCGAGGCCGCGGGCCATCCGGCGGGACAGCCGGCGGCGCAGGGCGCGGAACCCGGCGGTGCCGAGGACGACGCCCAGGCCCTCCCGCGCGCCGGTCTCGACGGCGCGCTGCTGGGTCCAGCTGGAGAGGTAGGCGGCGGCGCGCTCGGCGGCGGTGCCGCCGGCCGGCCGGCCCGCGAGCTCGTGCAGCTCGCCGAGGAGGACGACCTCGACGCCGGCGGTGAGCAGGGTCTCGGCGCCGAGCTCCAGCGGCAGGGCCACCAGCGACCCGGGCATGAACCAGTGGGCCGCGGAGAGCCCGCCGGTGGCCGCGCCGACCGCGGCGGTGAGCCGCGCCGAGCGGGTGACGAGGGCGTCGGCGATCTCCTCGTCCGACCTCCCGGGGTGGGCGGCGCGCAGCCGGGCGGCGTCGCGGATGGGCAGCCGGGGCGCGGCGGCGGCGAGCAGCTCGCCGAGCACGCCGATCGGGCCCCGGCCCGCCTCGTCGTCGTCGGGCCCGCCCTCGCCGGGTGATCCCGGACGGCGGGCGGCGCCGGCCGCGGCGGCGCCCAGGGCGGTGATGACGTCGCGGAGGACGCCGGCGGCCGACCGCCGGGTGTCCGGCTGCCCGGGGGCGGGCGCCTCGTCGGCGCCCCCGCCGAGCAGCCGGGTCACGGCGTCGGCGACCGTGCGGGCCGCCCGCCCCAGGCCGGTGTCCTCGGACAGCCAGGCCGGACCGTCCCCCGACCGGTCCGGCCCCGGCCGCGCCGCGTCCTGCACGGGCCGGGGCGGCGGGACGTCGCGGGGCGCGCCGAGGCGCTCCCTCGGATCGGTCATCGGCTGCTCCCCCCGTGTCCGGCCATCGCGGCGGTGCTGCTTATGCGGCGCAGTCGCGGCAGTACATCTGGTCGCCGCGGGTGGCGGCGAGCCGGCTGCGGTGCTGCACGAGGAAGCACCGCGAGCAGGTGAACTCGTCCTCCTGCTTCGGCAGCACGCGGACGGTCAGCTCCTCGTTGGACAGGTCCGCGCCGGGCAGCTCGAGGCTCTCGTTGAAGTCGGTCTCGTCGACGTCGACCGAGGCCGACTGGGCCTCCGCCCGACGGGCCTTGAGCTCCTCGAGGGAGTCCTCGCCGAGCTCGTCGGCCTCGTTGCGGCGCGGGGCGTCGTAGTCGGTGGCCATGGGGTGTGCCCCTCCTCCGGGGTAGTTCGCGGACGCGCGGGGCGCCCGCCTCGTCCGACGGCGGCGGGGTCCGCCGTCGGCCTGGCCGGCCGCCCGGGGGCGGCCGCTGGTCACGGACCGGACCTGTTCCCGGTCGACCACGGGGTCGGCTGGGTGCGGGACCGGCAGCCCCCCAACGCCGTGCGGCCCCGGTTTGTGCCCGCCTGTCCGCGCGGGACACACGAGGACGGACGACGGCCCGTCCGGGGCGCCGGGACCGGCCCGGGCGGGCGGTCGGGAGGCGGAGTGCCGGAGGTTACCCTGCCGCCCGTGTCGAGTCCCGTGGGAGCTGACCCCGCCGTCGTCGGTCCGTATCTCGCCTCCGTGCTCAACGACGAGCGCTGGCAGGAGGTGACCGTCGAACTGATCGCGGCGGGCATGTCCAACCTCACCTACGTCGTCACCCCGGCCGGGGGCACGGCCGACGACGCGGTGATCCTGCGGCGGCCCCCGACGGGCGCCGTGCTGGCCACCGCCCACGACATGGTCCGCGAGCACAAGGTCGTCTCCGCGCTCGGGCCGACGTCGGTCCCGGTGCCGCGGACGCTGCACCTGTGCACCGACACCGGGGTGCTGGGCGCGCCGTTCTACGTCATGGAGCGGGTCGTCGGCCTGCACGTGGTCAACGAGATCCCGGCCGGCTACGCCGACACCCCGGAGCTGCGGCGGCGGATCGGCGACGGGCTGATCGACGTCCTGGCCGACCTGCACGCCGTCGACGCCGAGGCCGTGGGCCTGGGCGACTTCGGCCGGCCCGAGGGCTTCCTCGCCCGGCAGGTGCGCCGGTGGACCAAGCAGTGGGACGCCACCCGCGACCGCGACCGCCCGCAGATGGACGCCCTCGCCGAGCGGCTGGCCGAGACCGTGCCCGCCACCCAGCGGAGCGGGATCGTGCACGGCGACTACCGGCTGGACAACTGCCTGCTCGACCCCGAGCGTCCCGGCGCCGTCCGCGCGGTCCTCGACTGGGAGATGTCGACCCTCGGCGACCCGCTCACCGACATCGGCATGCTGTTCGTCTACTGGCCCGAGGCCGGGGAGGCCCGCCCGGTGCTCAGCCCGGTGACGACGCTGCCCGGCTTCCCCACCCGCCGGGAGATCGCCGAGCGCTACGCGCAGCGCAGCGGCGTGGACCTCTCCGACCTCGACTGGTACGTCGGGTTCGCCTTCTTCAAGTTCGCCGCGATCGTCGCCGGCATCGTGGCCCGCTCGGCCGCCGGCGCGATGGCCGGCAAGGACACCTCCGGCTACGCCGACCGCATCGACCCCTGCGTCGAGCTGGGACGCGCCGCGCTGGAGGACGGTGCCCTCTGAGGCCGGAGGGCCCGCCTAGACTCCGCGCGACCCGACCTGGCGCGGCCCGCCGGACCCCTCCGGGTCGCCGCCGAGGAGGACGACCGTGAGCACCAGCACCGCCACCCCGCCGGTGCGCCCCCGCAAGGACCGTCGCTACCTGCCGCCGCTGGTCTTCCTGCTGGTGCTGGCCCTCGGCGCGCTCGGGGTGTGGTGGAAGGTCTTCTCCGACGAGGGCGCCCGCGACGCGGCGCAGGCCGCGGCGTGCGAGACCGCCGAGTCGGCGCCGCCGTCGCTGGACCCGAGCACGGTCACGGTGCGCGTCTACAACGCCTCGGACATCGCGGGCAAGGCGCAGGAGGTCGCCGGCGAGCTGACCGCGCGCGGCTTCGTCGTCGAGGAGGTCGCCAACGACCCGACCGACCGCGAGGTGACCGGCCCGGGCGAGATCCGGCACGGCGCGCGCGGCACCGACGCCGCCCGGTACCTGACGCTGTTCCTCCCCGACGCCGGCGCCTACCAGGACACCCGCGCCGACGCCCGCGTCGACCTGGTGATCGGCCCGCAGTTCACCGGGCTGGCCACGGCCGACCAGGTCGCGGCCACCCTCACCCCGATCGCCAGCGCCGAGGCCGCCTGCTGAAGGACCCCCCCCCCCCCCGCAGGCTCGGGGCGAGCCTCCGGACGGGGCCGTTCCAGCACCTCACGGGTGGAGGCGGTCGAGCAGCGCGAGCAGCGGCCCGGCCACCGTCTCCGGGACGGCGACCGCCATCGGCTCGGCGAACGGCCGGCCGGGCAGGCCGGTGACCACCAGCCCGGCCTCGGCGGCGACCAGCGCGCCGGCGGCGTGGTCCCAGGGCTTGAGGTCCAGCTCGTAGTAGGCGTCCACCCGCCCGGCGGCCACCGAGCACAGGTCCAGCGACGCGCAGCCCTGCCGGCGGATGTCGCGGACCTCGGGGAGCAGCTGGGCGACGACGGCTCCCTGCGCCCGCCGCTGCTCCACCCGGTAGCCGAACCCGGTGGCCACCAGCGTCTGCCCGAGGGACGCCGGCCGGTTGCCGGCCAGCCGCACCGGCTCCGGTCGCGCCGGGGTGGAGAGGAACGCCCCGCCGCCGGCGGTGGCGGTGAACAGCTCCCCGGTGGGGACGTCGAGCACCGCGCCGGCCACCGTGACGCCGTCGACCTGGGCGGCGATGGACACGGCGTAGCCGCGCAGCCCGTAGAGGAAGTTGACGGTGCCGTCGATGGGGTCGACCACCCACCGCACGCCGCTGGTGCCCTCGCGGGCGGCGCCCTCCTCGCCGAGCAGGCCGTCGTCGGGCCGGGCGGCGAGCAGCCGGCCGGTGATCAGCCGCTCGGAGGCGGTGTCGACGGCGGTGACGACGTCGGTGGGGCTGCTCTTGACGTCGACGGCGGCCGCGGCCGACCCGCGCTCGCGGGCGACCAGGTCGGCCGCCTCCCGGGCGGTCGCGACGGCGAGGTCGAGCAGCTCGGCGGGGGGCGGCGGGGCACTCACCCGGGCGATCCTGCCCGAGCCGCCACCCGGGGTGCGGTCCCGGTCACTAGGGTGACCGCCGTGCAGGGGTTCGGCGTGGACATCGGCGGCAGCGGCATCAAGGGGTGCCTGGTCGACCTCGAGGCCGGTGCCCTCGTGGGCGAGCGGGTGCGGGTGGAGACGCCCCAGCCGTCGACGCCGGAGGCGGTCTACGAGGTCGTCGCGGGCATCGTGTCGTCCTTCGGGTGGACCGGCCGCATCGGCGTCACCTACCCCGGGGTCATGAAGCGGGGCGTCGCGCACACCGCCGCCAACATGGACAAGGCCTGGATCGGCACCGACGTCGACGCCGGGCTGAGCGCGCTGGTGCCCGGGACCGTCGAGACCCTCAACGACGCCGACGCCGCCGGGCTGGCCGAGATGCGCTACGGCGCCGGCCGGGGCCAGGACGGCGTCGTCCTCATGCTCACCTTCGGCACCGGCATCGGCAGCGCGCTGTTCGTCGACGGGCGGCTGGTGCCCAACACCGAGTTCGGGCACATCCAGGTCGACGGCGAGGACGGCGAGAAGCGCGCGTCGGCGGCCGCCCGCGAGCGCGAGGACCTCAGCTACCCCCAGTGGGCCAAGCGGGTCGACCGCTACCTCGACGTGCTCGAGGCGGGGCTCTGGGTCGACCTGATCATCGTCGGCGGCGGGGTGAGCAAGAAGGCGCACAAGTGGGTGCCGCTGCTGAGCACGCGGACGCCGGTGGTGCCCGCCCAGCTCCAGAACGACGCCGGCATCGTCGGGGCCGCGCTGGCCGCCGCGGAGCGGTTCGAGCCCTGAGCGGGGCACGGCGCCGCCCTTCCGGGCGATCCCGCGCCGTTCGAGGCGGTGGTCACACCGGCTCCCGTCGCTACAATGGAAGAGCCCCAGCCCGTCACCACCCAGCCGGGAGTCATCCCCCGTCCGAGCAGCGGCGAAACACCGTGCCGGACACTGGGGCCCTCCCCCGCTCCGCGGCCGACGGCAGGGGCCGCTGCCCGGGAGTCACACCGCCCCCGGGGAACGCACCCAGCACGGGAAGGATCCTGAGTGCCCGCCGACAAGCCTGCACCGGACGACGCCGCCGCGAGCAGCACCCGCTCGAAGACGGTCGCCGCGAGCACCCGGTCTCCCCGGGCCAGCGCCACCGTCGGGGTCGCCGACGACGCGCCGGCCAAGCCCGCCGCACGCAAGCGGGCCGCCTCGGCGAAGACGGCCAAGCCGGCCGCGCCGAAGGGAGCCGCCAAGCCGAGCATCAGCCCCTCCCCCGGTACCGGTGAGGGCACCGTGCTGACCGCCGTCGCCTCCGGGGACGCCGCCGTGGCGGTCGTCGACGCCGGCGCCGAGGGCCTGTCGATCGACGAGACCGTGGTCGCCGGTCCCGACGGCGCCGAGGCCGAGGCGCCCGCCGCCGAGGAGGCCACCGCCGAGGGCGGCGACTTCGAGTGGGACGAGGAGGAGGAGTCTGAGGCGCTGCGGCAGGCCCGCAAGGACGCCGAGCTCACCGCCTCGGCCGACTCGGTCCGCGCCTACCTCAAGCAGATCGGCAAGGTCGCCCTCCTCAACGCCGAGGAGGAGGTCGACCTGGCCAAGCGCATCGAGGCCGGCCTGTACGCCGCCGAGCGCATGCGCCAGGTCGAGGAGGAGGGCCAGAAGCTCTCCCCGCAGATGCGCCGCGACCTCAACTGGATCATCCGCGACGGCGAGCGCGCCAAGAACCACCTGCTGGAGGCCAACCTCCGCCTGGTGGTCTCCCTCGCCAAGCGCTACACCGGCCGCGGCATGGCGTTCCTGGACCTCATCCAGGAGGGCAACCTCGGCCTGATCCGCGCGGTCGAGAAGTTCGACTACACCAAGGGCTACAAGTTCTCCACGTACGCCACCTGGTGGATCCGGCAGGCGATCACCCGCGCGATGGCCGACCAGGCCCGGACCATCCGCATCCCGGTGCACATGGTCGAGGTCATCAACAAGCTCGGCCGCATCCAGCGCGAGCTGCTCCAGGACCTGGGCCGCGAGCCCACCCCGGAGGAGCTGGCCAAGGAGATGGACATCACCCCGGACAAGGTGCTGGAGATCCAGCAGTACGCCCGGGAGCCGATCAGCCTCGACCAGACCATCGGCGACGAGGGCGACAGCCAGCTCGGTGACTTCATCGAGGACTCCGAGGCGGTCGTCGCCGTCGACGCGGTCAGCTTCACCCTCATGCAGGACCAGCTGACCAGCGTGCTGCAGACGCTGTCGGAGCGGGAGGCCGGCGTGGTCCGGCTGCGGTTCGGCCTCACGGACGGCCAGCCGCGCACGCTCGACGAGATCGGCCAGGTCTACGGGGTCACCCGCGAGCGGATCCGGCAGATCGAGTCCAAGACGATGTCGAAGCTGCGCCACCCCAGCCGCTCCCAGGTGCTGCGCGACTACCTCGACTGAGGAAGGACCCTCCTGCCCCCCACCGCTCGCAGGCTCGCGGCGGGTCCCTGCAGGAGGGCCGTTCCAGTACGTCACCTGACGGCCGGCACCCCGCACGGGTGCCGGCCGTCGGCGTGTGTCGGCCGCGTTGCGGGATGGTCACGATCTCACCCCGCCGGGCGGACGACGCGGTGTACCGCGGCACCGGCCGGGTAGACGGCGTAGCGTGGGCGACGTCGAGACAGCAGCGGACCCACAGCCGGAAACCAGCCCGGCGCCCGGAACGAACCAGCACCACCAACAGACCGGCACCACCCAGAGGTCCCTGCTGAACACCGTCCCCACCGGTCCCAGCGGTCACCGGCTCACCGGAACCCGGCGAGTCGCCCCGCAGTGACAGGAGGCACGGGAACAGGAGGATCCATCCTGGCGCTGTGCAGGAGGCCGATCCGCAGCAGCGGGTCCGTGCGGTAGAGAGCGAGTGATGACCCAGATGACCCAGACGCTGACGACGACCCCCGCCGCCGACGACCTGGTCGTGCCCTTCCACTGCGACCGGTGCGGCGCACTGGCCAAGGTGCGTGTCGTGCTCGCCAGCGGCAGCGACCTCGTCTTCTGCGGGCACCACGCCCGCGAGTACGAGTCCAAGCTCCGCGACATCGCCGTCGACATCATCGAGACCGACGGCGAGCAGCGCCTCGCACACTGAGAGAGGCGCTATCGTCGCTCACCGCGATGATGCCCTCACCCGACGCCGCCGCCGGCGTCCCCGTTCCGCCTGACGCGGACGGGGACCCGGCGGCTCCGTCGTTCCCGGGGACCCCCGGTCGACGGCGACCCGAGGAACCCCCGATGCCGCAGCCCCCTGCCTCGTCCCCGTCGACCGGCACCGCCCCCCAGGCGGACACCGACGCGCACGCGGACCTGTCCGACGACACCCGCCCGGTCCCCCGCGACCGCGGTCCTGTGGGCCCCGACGCACCCCCTCCGCCGGCCGCCGCCCCCGCCGCCCCGCCGGAGCAGCCCGCCGCGGACGCCGGCGACACGCCCGCGCCGGACCCGGTCCACGACACCGTCGCGCTGACCGGCGGCCCGGCTGCACCGGAGGCCGGGCAGCGGACCACCGAGCCGGTCGAGCTGGGCAGGCCCGCCGCTCCGGGAGCCCCCGCCGGGGACGCCTCGGACACCGTCGTCCTCGGCGACGCCGCCGTCCCGGCCGACCCGCCGGCCCCGCAGCCGCCCGCCGCTCCCCCCGTCCCCCCGCCCGGCTCCGGCGGCTCCCCGGACCCCGGCGGTCCCGGGGAGCCGCCCGCGGGCTCCCGCCGCCCGGGCTGGCGGCGGCCCGCCGTGCTGGCCCCCGTCGGCCTGCTCGCCGTCCTCGGGCTGGCCTGGGGCGCCGACGTGCTGGTGGCCGGCGACGACGTGCCTCGCAACACCGTGGTGGCCGGCGTCGAGGTCGGCGGCCTGTCCCCCGCGGCCGCCGCTGACGAGCTGGAGCGGGACCTCGCCCCGCGGGTCGCCGCCGACCACGTCGTCGTCGCCGACGACGTCGAGGCCACCCTCTCCCCCGCGACCGCCGGCATCACCCTCGACGTGGACGCGACCGTCGACGCCGCCGACGACCAGCCGCTGAACCCCTGGACCCGCCTGGTCTCGCTGTTCACCGAGCGTGAGGTCGACCCGGTCATCACCGGCGAGGACACCGCGCTGGCCGCCCAGGTCGACACCATCGCCACCCAGGTGGACCGGGTGCCGGTCGACGCGACCATCGCGATCGAGGGCACCACGCCGACCCTGGTCGAGCCGGTGGACGGCCGGACGCTGGACCGCGAGGGCGCCGCCGAGGCGATCACCGCGGCGCTGGCCGCCGGCGGCGACCCGGGGACGCCGATCGAGCTGCCGGTCGACGTCGAGCCGGTCCGGGTGGGCACCGAGGAGGCGCAGCGCGTCCTGGACGAGACCGTCACCCCCGCGCTCGCCGCGCCGGTCACGGTGACCAGCCAGGACGGCGGCACCTCGGTCGAGATCCCGGTCGAGGCGATCGCGGCGTCCCTGACGTTCACCCCGCAGGACGGCGGCGAGCTCGCCGTCGCCGTCGACCCGGCCGCGCTGCAGTCGGCGACGGCCGAGGAGCTCACCGCCTTCGGCGAGCCGGCCCAGGACGCCCGCTTCGAGGTCGTGGGCGACGGCGTGCAGGTCGTGCCGTCGGTCGACGGCACCGGCGTCGACCCGCAGGCGCTGTCCGGCCAGCTGCTCGAGGTGCTGGACGCCCCGGCGCCGCGCACGGTCACCGCGCAGCTGGGCCCGGTGCCGGCCGAGCTGACCACCGAGGAGGCGCAGGCGCTCGGCATCGTCGAGGAGGTCAGCTCCTTCACGACCACGACGACGAATAACGCCAGCGCCACCAACATCCGGACGGTGGCCGAGGAGGTCGACGGCGCGCTGGTGCTGCCCGGCGAGACGTTCAGCCTCAACACCCACACCGGCCCGCGCGGCACCGCGCAGGGCTACGTGCCGGCCAACGTGATCAGCGGCGGCGAGCTGTCGACGGCGGTCGGCGGCGGGATCAGCCAGTTCGCCACCACGATGTTCAACGCCGTCTTCTTCGCCGGCCTCGAGGACGTCTACCACAAGCCGCACAGCTTCTACATCAGCCGCTACCCCGCCGGCCGCGAGGCCACGGTGTACGAGGGCCAGATCGACCTGCAGTGGCGCAACGACTCCGACACCGGGATCTTCGTCGACACCCGGTGGACCCCCGGGGCCTCCGGCGGGTCGATCACGGTGACCTTCTACGGGACGCGGCGCTACGAGATCGAGGCGATCGAGGGCCCGCGGACGAACTACCGGCAGCCGGCGGTGCAGGAGAAGGTCGACGACGGCGACTGCATCTCGCAGTCCGGCGTGCAGGGCTTCGACGTCACCGTGACCCGGGTGTTCCGCGACCTGCAGAGCGGCTCGGAGATCAAGCGGGAGACGTTCGAGACCAGCTACGCGGCCGAGGCGGTCATCCGCTGCGTCGCCCCGCCGCCGGCTGCCGACCCGGCCGCGCCCCCGCCCGACGGCGGCACGCCGCCGGCGGAGCCCACGGCCTGACCCGCTCCCCGATCGGGCCCACCGGCGCCCGTCCCCGCCCCGTCGGCGGCGGGGACGGGCGCCGGGCGTGCACACTGGCCTGGTGAGCACCGTGCGGGCCGGCGGGCGGTCCCGCACCGGCGGGGCCGCGGAGGACGCGCACGTCCCCGCGGCCGCCCCGCCCCCCGCCGGCGCCAGCCGCGCCGACCTCCCGGCCCCGGGCCGCCTCGACCACTGGCCGCCGGTGGTCCGGGTGCCGCTGCAGGTGCTCGGCCGCACCGTGGCCAAGGCCTGGCAGGACCGCATCCTCGGCCTGTCCGGCGAGGCGGCGTTCTGGCAGATCCTCTCGGTGCCGCCGCTGCTGATCGCCCTGCTGGGCTCGCTGGGCTTCCTCGGTGACTGGATCGGCGCGCGGTCGGTGCAGACCGTCGAGGACACCCTCGTCAACGCCTCCAGCGAGGTACTCACCGCCGACGTCGTCGACTCGCTGGTGCGGCCCACCCTCAACGACATCCTGACCTCGGGCCGGCTCGACGTCGTCAGCCTGGGCTTCCTGATCACCCTGTGGGCCGGGTCCTCGGCGACGGCGACGTTCATGAACACGATCGTCATCGCCTACGACCAGCGCGACGTCCGCGGCCCGATCGCCACCCGGCTCATGGCGCTGTGGCTGTTCGTCGTCGGCCTGGTGCTCGCGGTGGTCTGCCTGCCGCTGCTGGTGCTCGGCCGCGGGGTGCTGGTCGGGCTGCTCCCGCAGGACTGGCACGAGACGGCGACGGTGCTGATCAACGCCGTCTACTGGCCGCTGGTGGTCATCGGCCTGCTGCTCGCGCTGACGAGCTTCTACCACGTGGTCCTGCCGCGGCGGCTGCCATGGCGGCGGCACCTGCCGGGGACGCTGCTGGCCGTGGGCTTCTTCATGGTGGCGGCGACGGTGCTGCGGCTGTACGTGTCCGACATCCTCGTCGCCGCGCTGCCCTACGGGGCGCTGGCCACCCCGATCGCGGCGCTGCTGTTCCTGTTCTTCTTCGGGATGGCGGTGCTGCTCGGCGCCGAGCTCAACGCGACCCTCCAGGAGCGCTGGCCGGCGCCGCTGCGCCGGCACACCCGCCGGGCGCAGCGCCGCCGCGCCGCCGAGCTCGAGGCCGAGGCGAAGCGCCTCGGCCTGCGTTAGACGAAGAACCCCGTCCTCCCCACCGTTCGCGAGCTCACGGCGGGCCCGTCGACGGGGCCACCGGGCAGCCGGACGGGACGAGGTCCCGCGTCAGTCCTTGCGGAGCTGCTCGTAGATCTCCTTGCAGGCCGGGCAGACGGGGCTGCCGGGCTTGGGCGACTTGGTCACCGGGAACACCTCGCCGCACAGCGCCTCGACCAGCGTGCCCATGACGGCGCTCTCGGCGATCTTGTTCTTGCGGACGTAGTGGAAGACCTCGTTGGCGTTGCCGGTGTCCGAGTCACGGACGTCGGGCTTCTCGAGCAGGTCGGTGTTGCTCACGGTCTCTCCTAGGCTCGGGGACGTCTCCTGCGCAGGCGCCCCGGCGTCCTCCGGCGGAGGTGGTGGCCGGGCGCGACCGCCCTGCCCACCATGATGGCAGGGTGCCTGCCGACGCTCCCCGCACCGAGCCCCGCCATGCCGCCGCCGCACCCCTGACCCTCTCCCCCGAGGTGGCCGAGGCGCTCGACGCCGGCGCCCCCGTCGTCGCGCTGGAGAGCACGCTGCTCGCGCACGGCCTGCCGCGGCCGGACAACCGCGCCGCCGCCGACGACGTCGAGGCGGCCGTGCGGGCCGGCGGCGCGGTGCCGGCCACGATCGCGGTGCTCGACGGCGTGCCGCACGTGGGCCTGACGGCCGGGCAGGTCGACCGGGTGTGCGCCGACCCCGACCTGGCCAAGCTCGGCGTCCGGGACCTGCCGGTGGCCGCCGCGCTCGGCCTGTCCGGTGCCACCACCGTCTCGAGCACCGCGCTGCTGGCCGAGGCCGCGGGGATCGGCGTCTTCGCCACCGGCGGCCTGGGCGGGGTGCACCGGCAGTCGGCCGAGACCTTCGACGAGTCCGCGGACCTCACCGCGCTGTCGCGCACGTCGCTGGCCGTGGTCTGCGCCGGCGTGAAGTCCATCCTCGACGTCCCGGCGACGCTGGAGCGGCTGGAGAGCCTGTCGGTCACCGTCGTCGGCTACGGCACCCGCACCTTCCCCGGCTTCTACGTCGCCGACTCCGGCGCCCAGGTGGACTGGGCGGTCGAGTCCCCCGAGCAGGCGGCCGCGGTGCTCGCCGCGCGGCGCGAGGTGGCGCCGGGCGCGGTCGTCGTGGCCAACCCGCTGCCGGCCGACGAGCAGCTGGACCCCGAGCTGCACGCCCGGGTGATCGCCGACGCCCTGGCCGCCGCGGAGGCCGCCGGGGTGCGCGGCAAGGCGGTGACGCCGTTCGTGCTCGACCACCTGCACCGGGCCAGCGAGGGCGCCACGCTCGCGGTGAACGTGCGGCTGGTGCTGCGCAACGCGGAGCTCGCGGGGCGGATCGCGGCCGCGCTGGCCGCCGTGGCCCGCTGAGCACCCGCCCGGTCGTCGTCGTCGGCGACCTGGCCACCGACGTCGTCGCCGTCCTGTCCGGCGGGCCGGCGCCTGGCTCGGACCGGCCGGCCGCCATCCGCACCCGCGGGGGCGGGGCCGGGGCCAACGTCGCCGTGCACCTGGTCGCGCTCGGGGTCCCGGTCACCCTCGCCGGGTGCGTGGGCGACGACCCGGCCGGCGCGGCGCTGGTGGCCGAGCTCGCCGCCGCCGGGGTGGGCCTGGCGGTGCGGACCGTGCCCGGCGCGGCCAGCGGGACGATCGTCAGCCTGGTCGAGCCGGACGGGCAGCGGAGCATGCTCGCCGACCGCGGCGCCAACCTGGACCTGCGGCCCGGCGACGTCCCGCCGCCGGTGCCCGGCGCCCACCTGCACCTGTCGGGCTACACGCTGCTCGACGAGCGTCCCCGCGCGGCCGGGCTCGCGGCGCTGGCCGCGGCCCGGGCGGCCGGCTGCACGGTGTCGCTGGACCCGGCCTCCTCCGGCCCGCTCACGGCGTACGGCGTGGACCGGTGGCTGGCCGACACCGCCGGCGTCGACCTGCTGCTGCCCAACGCCGACGAGGCGCGGCTGCTGTCGGGGTGCGCGGACGTCGCCGACGCCGCGCGGGCGCTGGCCGCCCGGCACGGCGCGGTCGCGGTCACCCTCGGGGCCGACGGCGCGCTGTGGGCGGCCGGGGGCGCGGTGCTGCACCGCCCGGCGCACCCGGCCCGGGTCGTGGACACCACCGGCGCCGGGGACGCGTTCACCGCGGGGCTGCTCGCGGTGTGGCTGGGCGCGCCGGACACCGACCCGGCCGCCGCGCTGGACGCGGGGCTGGCGCGCGCCGCCGAGGTGGTCGGCCGCGCGGGGGCGCGCTGAGGACCGGCGGGCTCAGCCCTCGATGACGGTGCCGCCCTCGATGGCGCGCCGCCGGCGGGCCGGGTCGTCGAGGATCCGGTCGGGCTGCGGCGGCCTGTAGCGGTGGGCGTCGAGCTTCTTCTTCGGCGGCCGGTCGTTGGCCATGACGACGGCGATCCACGGCAGCACGGTGCCCAGGACGGCGAACACGATCGCCAGCCACAGGATCTGGTAGGTCGCCGCGGCCAGCACCAGGGCGACGGCGCGCACGGCCATGGTCAGGACGTACCGCTTCTTCCGGGCCGCGTGCTGCTCGGCCAGGCTCGGCTCGGCCTGGGTGATCAGCACCGGCTCCGACCGGCGGGGTCGTGCGGACTGCTGGCTCGAGGCCACGGACACCCATCCCCTCCGCTGGACCGGGGGCCGGCGCTGTCGCCTCACGGCCGGGACCGGTCCCTGCTGGCCGACCCCGGGATCCCCGGTCCGGCCACCCATGGTGCCACCGGGACAGGGGCTGCGCAGGTACCTCCGCGGACGATCCCGGGCCACATCCAGCGTGTCGCGGCGGACTCCCCGCCGCCTACCCGGCGGCCTGCTCCGCCGCCTGCTCCGCCGCCTTCTTCGCCGCCTTCTTGGCGGCCTGCTTCGCGGCCCTGACCTCGGCGAGCGACTCCGGGCCGGTGATGTCGGCGACCGACCGGCGCGACCCCTCCTCGCCGTAGGAGCCGGCCGCCTCGCGCCACCCCGGCGGGGTCACGCCGTACTGCTTGCCGAGCAGCGCGACGAGGATCTTCGCCTTCTGCGCGCCGAAGCCGGGCAGCTCGCCGACCCGGCGCAGCAGCGTGGCGCCGTCCGGGACGCCGTCCCACAGGCCCTCGGCCCGGCCGTCGTAGCGGTCCACCAGCAGCCGGCACAGCGCCTGGGCGCGCTGGGCCATCGAGCCCGGGTAGCGGTGCACGGCCGGCGGCCCCTGGAACCAGGCGAGCAGCCGGTCGGGGTCGGCGTCGGCGATGGCGGCCGCCGAGAGCGTGTCCACGCCCATGCGGTCGGCGAGCAGCCGCGGGCCGGCGAAGGCGCGCTCCATCGGGAACTGCTGGTCGAACAGCATGCCGAGGACGAGGGCGAGCGGGTCGCGGCCGAGCAGGTCGTCGGCGGCGTCGTCCTGGGTGATCCGGAGGGTCGGCACGTCCGGGGATCATGCCCGATCCGCCGGGCCCGAGGACGTGCCGGGACGGTGCGGGCGACGCCGTTCCCGGCAACGGCTCCGCAGCCCGTACGTCCCTCGCGTGCGGTCGTCACGGGCGCGTCCTCGCGAGGCCGGGCGTGCTGCTGCGGCTCCCCGCATCACCCGCCGGAGGTGAGGCGACCTCCCGGGCCGCTCCCTACCGTCGGCGTCCCACGACGCCGTTCGACCCCGGAGGCCCGATGACCGCGGAGGACGGGGGGTCCGGGGCCCCGGGCCGACGCGACCGACCGCTGTGGCTGACCGTCGTCCTCGGCGTGGCCGGTACCGCCGTCGCGCTCTGGGGTGTCCACGCCCTCCGCGGGATCCTGGGGCCCGTCGCCCTGGCGTTCGTCCTCACCGTCGTGGCCCACCCGCTGATCGGTGCGCTGGTGCACCGCGGGATGCGGCGGGGGCTCGCGGTCGCGGTGGCCGTGCTCGTCGTCGACGGGGGGCTCGTCGCCTTCGCGCTCGCCCTCGCGGTCTCCCTCGGCCAGCTGGCGACCGTGCTGCCGGAGTACTCCGCGGAGTGGCAGGAGCTCCTGGACGGGCTGCGCTCCACCCTGGCCGGGTGGGGCGTCGGCCCGGAGCAGGTGGAACAGGCACTGCGCTCGGTCGGGCCCGAGGCGGTCACCGCGGCCCTGGGCGACGTGCTGTCGGGCGTCGCCGGGTCCCTGGCTGCGCTGTTCCTGGTGATGGCGACGGTCGTGTTCATGACCGCCGAGGCGGCCGGGGTGCCCGAGCGCCTGGCCGAGGTGCCCGGCACGGCACGCCTGCACGAGGCCCTGGGCGAGTTCGCCCGGAACACCCGGCGCTACGTGGTCGTGACCACCGTCTTCGGCCTCGCCGTGGCCGTCGTCGACACGATCGCCCTCGTCGTCCTCGGCATCCCGCTCCCTCTGCTGTGGGGACTGCTGTCGTTCCTGACCAACTACGTCCCGAACATCGGGTTCTTCCTCGGCCTGGCCCCGCCGACGATCCTCGCGCTCCTGGTGGGCGGACCCGGCACGGCACTGCTCGTGGTGGTCGTCTACACCGTGGCCAACTTCGTCCTGCAGTCGTTGATCCAGCCGATGGTCGTCGGTGACGTGGTCAGGCTCTCGGTGACCCTGACCTTCCTGTCCGTGATCCTGTGGACCGTCGTCCTCGGCCCGGTGGGGGCGATCCTCGCCATCCCGCTCACGCTGTTCCTCCAGGCCGTGCTCGTGGGTCAGGACCCCGCGCGCCGGTGGGCCAGGACCCTGCTGGCCGGCGCGGCGGGAGCCGAGCACGCCGGGCGGCGTGCGGCCAGGTCCGGGCGGCTCCGCGGACGGCGGGCGGCCGCGGCACCGGGGAGGGACGGCGCCGGCGAGGACGCGGGTGGCTAGGCGGCTCGGTCCGGTCTCCTCGCCTCCGCCGACGCCCGCGCCCACGGGCACCCGGACGGACGGCCCGGCCTGCCCTGCGTGCTGCACCTGCCGCGCGTAGCGTTCATCCGTGGGCGTCGTCGGGGAGATCCCCGGCACCGGGCGCGGCGAGCACGTCCTGCAGCTGCACCGGACCGAGGACGAACAGCTGACCGGTCTGACTGCCTGGATCCGCCGCGGCCTGGACCTGGGCGACAAGGTCGTCTGCACCGGGCCGCCGCCGCGGCCGGAGGACTCGCTGGTCGCCGCGCTGGACGCACGGGGCGTCGACGCGGCCGCGGCCGTGCGGGAAGGGCGGCTCGCCGTGCTGCCGGCCGTGGACTTCTACGCCGCCGAGGGCCACGCCGCCGCGGTGGACCGCGCGCTGGCCGAGGGCTTCGCCGGGGTGTGGATGGCGGCCGAGGAGCGCGCCTGGCTGACCGCTCTCCCACCGGCCGCGCACCGGCTCGTCGAGCAGCGGATGGACGAGCTGGTCTGCACCCGGCCGGTGCACACGCTGTGCCAGTACCCGCACGCGGGCACGGCCGGCCCGCGGCTGGAGGAGGTGCTCGCCGTCCACCGGTCCGGGATGCACGAGGCGACCTTCGCCACGACCCGGGACCTGGACGGGCTGGCCCTGCACGGTGAGGTCGACGGCACGAACACCGACGTCTTCGAGGCCGTGCTGGCCGCGGCGAGCCGGGCCGCGTCGCGGGTGCTGTGGCTGGACCTGGCCGACGTGACCCACCTGGACGCCGGTTCCTGCTGGCGGCTGGAGGACGCGACGCTCCCGTTCCGGCTGGCCGGCGGCCACGTCCTGCTCGTCGCCCCCCAGCCGCCGGTCGAGCTCATCCTGCGGCTCATGGAGGTCGACGAGCTGCCGGGCGTGCACGTGCTGACGGGCCGGCCATGACCTCCGGCACCGGAGTGGACCTGCTGCACGCCGCGCTGCTGTACGACTCCGTGGACGAGCTGCGCGCGGCGGCGGCGCCGTTCCTCGCCGACGGGCTGGCCGCCGGCGACGCGGTGGTGCTCGCCTGCGGGGAGGAGCGTGACGCCCTCCTGGCCCGGGCGGCCGGCGGCGAGGACCGCGTCCTCCGGCTGCCGGCCCGGGACGTCTGGACCGGCTGTGCCCGCGCGCTGGCCGCCTGGCGCCGGCTCGTGCACCGCTGCACCGCCGCCGGTGCCCCGCGGGTCCGGCTGGTCGCCGCCGTTCCCCCCGACCCGCAGCGGTGGGCGGAGTGGCACCGCTACGAGGCGGCCCTCAACCTGGCGCTGGCCCCGCTCCCGCTGACCGCCCTGTGCGTCTACGACCGGCGCGAGGTCTCCGACGTCGTGCGGGACGGGGTGGAGGAGACCCATCCGCTGCGGCTGACCCCCGGCGGGCTCGTGCCCGGGAACCGCCACGTCGAGCCCGCGACCGTGCTGCGCCGGTACGCCGCGGGCCCGGCGCCCGCGGCCCCGGACGGCCCGCCCACCCTCGTCCTGGCCGACCTGACCGACCCGGGCCGGCTGCCGGAACTGCGCGCGCACGTGCGGGCCGCGCTGGACGGGGCGGACGGGCAGGCGCAGCCGTACGACCGGTTCGCCGCCGCGGTCACGGAGGTGCTGGGCAACGCCTTCCGGCACGGCACGCCGCCGGTCGCCGTCCGGGTGTGGACGACGCCGACCCGGCTGGAGTGCACCGTCACCGACAGCGGGGACGGCTTCGACGACCCGCTGGCCGGCTTCCTGCCCCGCGACGCCGGCACGTCACCGGCCGGAGCGGGCCTGTGGATGGCCCGGCAGGCCTGCGACACCGTCGAGACCTCCCGCACCCCGACGGGGTTCGCCGTCCGCCTGGCCACCTCCCTGCCCGGGCCGGACGCACCGCCCGGGTCCGCCCCGGGCGCCGCGTCCCCCGGGACCGGGACCGAGCGGACCGGGGCCGACCGGGCCGGGGCCGACCGGGCGGACCGGGCCCGCGCCGAGGCCCGCGAGCTGGCCCGCCGGCTGGCCGCGCAGCTGTAGCCGTCCTGACCGGGGGCCGGCCGCGGGGTGCGCGCAGGGTGCGCGGCCGGGTGGACCGGCTGGCGACGCGGGCGGTCCTCACGACCGGCCGCGCGGGCCCGGGACGGACGCGCCGCGCGGCGACACGGGCCGCCGGGGCTCGGGGACCACGGGCGGGGGCTGCCGCACCGCGCGGGGCCGCTCGGCCGGTCGCCGGCCGCGCGCCTCGACCCGCCGCGCGACGACCTTGCCCAGCTCCCAGACGACCAGCAGCACGAGGGCCGGCACCAGCGCCCACCCGAACTGGGCCAGCGTGACGGGCGTCGTGTCCAGCAGCCGGTTGAAGACCTCCATCTGGGTCACCAGCACGGCGAGGACGAACTCGCCCAGCAGCGTCCAGTTCAGCTGCTTGCTGTCGAAGGTCGCCGTGGTCAGCACCGTCTGCGTCTCGCTCCGGCACTCCAGGGCGGCCACGATCAGGCACAGCGCGAACGACGTGAACGCCACCGACTGGGCGACCTCGACACCGCCGAACGGCGTCGTCCCGGCCCAGATCAGCAGGAGCAGTCCGGTGGTGACCACGACGCCGGTGAGCGCCACGGTCGCCACCAGCCGCCGGGTGAGCAGGGAGTCGCCCCGGGAGCGCGGGCGGGCCTCCATCAGGCCCGGGGTCTCCCGGTCGAAGCCGAGCGCCAGCCCGAACGCGGCGTTCACGAAGAAGTGGATCCACAACGCCTGCGCCGGCGTGAACGGCTCCCCGCCGGCGATGTCGAACAGGCTGGCGCCGAGGAACGTCAGGACGAAGACGACGAGCAGGACGAGGACGAAGCGGATGTACTTGGTCAGGTTGTCGTAGATCTTCCGGCCCTGCTCCACCGCGAAGACGATGGTGGCGAAGTCGTCGTCGGACAGGATCATCCGGCCGGCGTTCTTGGCGACGTCGGTCCCGCTGCCCATCGCGATCCCGATGTCGGCCGCCTTGATCGCCGGGGCGTCGTTGACGCCGTCGCCGGTCATCGCGACGACGTCGCCCTTCTTCTTCAGCGTCTCGACGAGCAGCACCTTGTGCTCCGGCGCGACCCGGCCGACGACGCCGATGCGCTCGATGCGGAACAGCCGCTCGTCCTCCGCGAGGGCGGCGAAGTCCTCCCCGAGGACCGCCTCACCCGGGATGCCGAGCTGCTCGGCGATGGCCGCGCCGGTGACGACGTCGTCCCCGGTGACCATGCGCACCCGGATGTGCGCGGCCTGGGCGCGCTCGACCGCCGCCTTCGACTCCGGGCGGGGCGGGTCGACCATCCCGACCAGGCTGGTCAGCTGCAGGTCGGTGACGTAGCGCGCCAGGTCGCCGTCCGGGTCGAAGCCGGCCGGGTCGAGGTCCCGGAAGGCCGCGGCCATGACCCGGCGTCCGGCCCGCCCCATCCGCTGCACGTGGGCGTCGGCCCGTTCCTGCACCGCCCCGTCCCAGGGAACGGGGCCCGCGGGGGACAGGGCGCTGGTCGCGTGCGCCATGACCGCCGGCGCCGCGCCCTTGACGAAGCAGCGGACGACCGGCCGCCCGTCCGGTCCGGTCGTGGCGTGGAACGTCGCCATCAGCTTGATCGTCGGGTCGAAGGGCAGGGTGGCCAGCCGGGGCAGCCGCTCCCGGGTGGCGTCGACGTCGAGGCCGGCCTTGTGGGCCAGCACCAGCAGGGCGCCCTCGGTGGGGTCCCCGACGACGCGGCCGTCGACGAGCTCCGCGTCGTTCGCGACGACGTAGGCCACGATCGCCGCCTCGATCGACGGTGACGTCCCCGCCGCGTGGTGGACGCGCCCTCCGAGGTCGTAGCCGCTGCCGGAGACCGTCCAGCGGTCGCCGGCGTCGACGACCTCGACGACCGTCATCTGGTTCATGGTGAGCGTGCCGGTCTTGTCCGAGTTGATCGCCGACGTGAAGCCGAGCGTCTCGACGGACGGGAGCTCCTTGACGATGGCGTTCCGCTTGGCCAGGTCTACCCCGCCGAGCGACAGGATCATCTGCGTCACCGTCGGCAGCGCCTCCGGGACGGCGGCGATGGCCAGGGCCACGGCGCTGACGAACAGCACGTCCCACGCCTCGCCGCGGGTGCGGCCGAGGGCGAACATCACGACCATCGTCAGCCCGGCAGCGGCCGCGATCCACAGGGTGAGCCGGTCCAGCTCGGCGGTCAGGGGCGTCTTCTGGCGGCCCTCGGCCGAGAGCATGGCCGAGATCTTCCCGAGCTCGGTGTCCGCACCCGTGGCGGTCACGATCATCGTGCCGCTGCCGTGGGTGACCGGGGTGTTCATGAACGCCATGTCGGTCTGGTCGCCCGGACCGAGCCCGGACCCGTCGAGGGTCCGGGCGTCCTTGGCGGCGGGCACGCTCTCGCCGGTGAGGGCCGACTCGTCGACCTGCAGCGCGCTGGCCGCGACGATGCGGCCGTCGGCCGGCACCTGGTCCCCGGCGGCGAGCAGCACGACGTCGCCGACGACGAGCTGGTCGGCGGGGATCTCGGCGGTGTCGCCGTCGCGGCGGACCCGGGCGGTGGCCACGAGCATCGACCGGAGCGCGTCCATAGCGCTCTCGGCCTTCCCCTCCTGCCGGAGCCCGATGACCGCGTTCAGGACGGTGAGCGCCAGGAGGAGGACGGCGGTGCCCCACTCCGCGACGAACGCGGACACGACCGCGGCGGCGACCAGGATGACCTGCATGTAGCTGCGGTACTCCTCGAGGAACCGCAGCCACCCCGGCCGCGGTTTCTCCTCGGGGAGCGCGTTGGGGCCGTCCGCGCTCAGCCGCTGCGCGGCCTCGGCGGAGGTGAGCCCGGTGTCCGGGTCGACGCCGAGGGCCGCGGCGACGTCGGCCGGCGACCGGGCGTACCAGGCACGGTCGCCGGTCGTGCCCGCGCGGCGGAGGCCCTCCACGGGCACGGTGTCCCCTCGTCCCGGTGCGGCCATGGCGCTACCGCCTGCCCTTCGTCGCCGGGGTCCCGGCCGCCGCGTCGCGCCGGTGCCCGTGCCCGTGCCCGTGTCCGTGCCCGTGTCCGTGCCCGTGTCCGTGTGCGTGTTCGTGGCCCCGGCGCCCGTCGCCGTGCCCGTCGTGCTTCGCGGCCCACGGATCGGGGGCCGCGCCGTCCGGGGCCTCGGCCTGCAGCTCGCGCCCGGCCTCGGCGAGGTCGCGCAGCGCGTCGGGGCCGACGACCGGGTACCGCGGGTCGAGTGCGATCAGCGCGTGTGCCAGCACCGCCGCGGCGCAGATGCGGGCGAACCACTTGTGGTCGGCCGGGACGACGTACCAGGGCGCGTACTCCGTGCTGGTCGCCGACAGCATCTGCGAGAACGCGCGCTGGTAGTCGTCCCAGTGCCGCCGCTCGCGGACGTCGGCGGCGGAGAACTTCCAGTTCCGCTCCGGGACGTCGATGCGCTTGAGGAAGCGGGTCCGCTGCTCCTCCTTCGAGAGGTTCAGGAACAGCTTCACCACCGCGATCCCGTTGTCGACGAGATGGCGCTCCCAGTCGTTGATCTCCCGGTACCGGCGGTGCCAGATGCCGCCGTCCACCTCCGGCAGCCGCTGCCGTGCCAGGACCTCCGGGTGGACCCGCACGACGAGCACCTCCTCGTAGTGCGACCGGTTGAAGATCCCGATCTCGCCGCGTGCGGGCAGCCGGCGGGCGTAGCGCCACAGGTAGTCGTGGTCGAGTTCGTCCGACGAGGGCACCTTGAAGGAGCTGACCCGCACCCCCTGGGGGTTCACCCCGCTCATGACGTGGCGGATCGTGCCGTCCTTGCCCCCCGCGTCGAGCGACTGCAGGCAGACGAGCACCCCGTGGGTGCGATCGGCGGCGAGCCGGGCCTGGTACTCGGCCAGCAGGGCGATGCCGGACCGCAGCAGTTCCCGGCCGTCCTCCTTGTGCACCAGGTCCGACCGGTAGCCGGGATCGAAGTCCTCGCCCAGGTGCACGGTGCTCCCCGGCCGGACCCGCAGCGGCTCGATGAGGGCCGCGATCCGCTGCCTGCGCTCGCGGGACACCTCGACCACGGCGACCCCCTCCCACCCGTGTGCACCGGAGGCACCGGGAGGTCCCGAGCGTGACCGGCTCCCGGCTGGGGTGGCCTCGTCCGGGCGGGGTGAGACCGAGCCCGCTCCTGCGCGGTCCGGGTGGCGGCGGTGGCCGGCGGGGTGCCGGGCCCGGTGCTGCTGGTGCCGCGCCCGTCCTCGGGAGCAGACTCGTGCCGGGCCCCTGGAGGGCTCCCCTTCCCGCGGCTGCGCCGCTCGAGAGGAGGACCCGATGACCACGACCACCACCGGTCACGTCACCGTCGGCGAGGTGATGCGACCCCCGGTGACGACGGTCGAGCGCGACGCCCACGTGGCCGCGGCCGCCTGGCTGATGAAGAAGCACCACGACAACGCGCTGGTCGTCGTCACCGACGGCGCGACGCAGGAGCCGGTCACCCTGGTCTGCGACAGCGACGTCGCCCAGGTGGTCGCCGACGGGCGGGACCTGGAGCAGGTGCGGCTCACCGAGCTGCCGCTGTCGGAGATGGTGCTGGTCGCGCCGGACACCCCGATCGCCGACGCCGCGGAGCGGATGCTCGCGGCGGGCGTCGTCTACGCGCCCGTGGTGCAGGACCGCCGCCTGGTCGGGCTGGTCGACATCTCGGCCGTGTGCCGCGGCCTGCTCGCCGAGCGGCGGGCCGGCGGGGCCTAGCCGGCGGCGCGCTCAGGCGGAGACGGCGAACAGCGGCCAGCTCCCGGGCACGCCGCGCAGGACGTGGACGCCGCGGTCGCCGAAGGCGAGCCCCGAGCCGACGACGAGGTCGCGGACCGTGCCGGAGACGAGCACCTCCCCCGGCGCCGCCTCCGCCAGGACCCGCGCGCCGATGTGCACCGCCAGGCCGCTGACCCCGCCGCCGTCGGTCCGCTCCACCTCCCCGGCGTGCACCCCCGCCCGCACCCGGAGCCCGACGGTCGCGGCGGCCTCGCGCACCGCGACCGCGCACCGGATGGCCCGCGCCGGGCCGGCGAAGGTGGCGAGGAGCCCGTCCCCGGTGACGTCGACCTCCGACCCGCCGTAGCGGGCCAGCTCCTCCCGCGCCAGGGTCAGGAACCGGTCGCGGATGGAGGCCCAGGCGGCGTCGCCGACTCGCGCGACCAGCTCGGTCGAGCCCACCAGGTCCAGGAAGAGCACCGTGGCGAGGACGGTCGGGGCGGGCTGCCCCGCCGGGCGGCTGCCGGTGAGGAACTCCTGGATCTCGGCCAGCGGGGTCTCGGTGTCCCCGAGGAAGAAGAGGTGGTCGTCGCCCTGGAGCTCGACCAGCCGGGCGCCGGGGATGTGCTCGGCGAGGTACCGGCCGATGCCGATCGGGATCATCAGGTCGCCGCGGCGGTGCAGCACCAGGGTCGGCACCCGGATGGTGGGGAGCACGTCGCGCAGGTCGATGTGCGGGTAGAGCTCGAACATCCGGCGGGCCATCCCGGGGCTGGCGCCGAGGCGCTGCAGCGTCCCCCACCAGGCGCGCAGCGCCGTGTCGCCCCGGCGCCCGGGGGCCCAGGCCCCCAGCCCGGCCCCCTCCCCCCAGTGGTCGACCAGCCCGGACAACAGTGCCGTCATCACCGGCTCCTCCACCCCGTAGGGGAAGTCCGGCCCCCGGGTGATCCGCGGGTACGCGCCGTAGAGCACCAGCGCCCGGGTGCGCTCGGGGTGCTGGGCGGCGAACAGCAGGGCCATCGCCCCGCCCTCGGAGACGCCGAAGAGGACCGCCCGCTCGGAGCCGGCGGCGTCCATCACCGCGGTGAGGTCCTCGACCCGCTCCTCGAGGCTGGCCGGGCCCGGCACCGGGTCGGACAGGCCGGTGCCCCGCTTGTCGAACAGGATCAGCCGGCTGAAGCCGGCGAGGCGCTCGAGGAACCGGCGCAGCGACGGCTCCTGCCAGTTCCAGTCGAGGTGGGAGATGAACCCGGGCGCGGCCACCAGGTCGAAGGGCCCCTCCCCGACCACCTGGTAGGCGATGGCGAGGTCCCCGCTCCAGGCGTAGCGCGTCCTCGACGCCACGGCGCAGTGTGGCACGTGGTGCTCCGGCCGGGGCACCCGTCGACGCCCCGGCCGCGAGGTGCCGGGCCACCGGTGCCGGCGGGTCACCGGTGTCACAGTGTCCGGGTCAGGACCTCCCGCCCGGTCCGGGTGAACCCACGGGCCCCGTACCACCCCGCCAGCCCGTGCGCCCGCTGTCCGGCGGGGGTGACCACGACGTCGAGCTCGGCGCAGCCCCGGGCGCGGCACCAGTCGGCAACGGCGTCGACGAGTCTCGCGGCCCAGCCCTGTCGGCGGCGCTCCGGGAGCACGTAGAGGTCCTCGAGCTCGGCGCTCCGGCCGGACTCGAAACCGAAGCTGGTCGTCACCGTGGCCACCGCCACGACGCCCGTCGCGTCCTCGGCGACCAGCACGTGGTTGGCCGGCTCGGCGAGGAACGGGTGGGCGCGGGCCCGCACGTCGGCCTCCGGCGTGGTGAACCCCTCCTCCCGGAAGAAGCGCGCCAGCAGGTCGGCCACCGCGTCGGCGTCCTCGGGACCGGCCGGCCGGACGCCGTGCCCTCGGCTCACGGCACGGCCGCAAGGAAGCGGCGCACCTCGGCGTCGAACGCCGCGGGGGCCTCCAGGTTGACGACGTGGCCGACGCCGGGCAGGAGCACCAGCCGGGACCCGGGGATCGCCGCGTGCAGCGCCTCCGCCACCGGTCGCGGCGCCCGCACGTCCTCGGCGCCCCAGAGCAGCAGCGTCGGGACGGCAACGGTCGGCAGCACGTCCCGCAGGTCGGCGTCGGCGAACGCGGTGAGCATCGTCCGCGTCCCGGCCGGGCGGACGTCGAGCATGACCGCGCGGACGAGGTCGAGGACCTCCCGCGGCACGGGGCCGGCGAAGAAGCCGGGCAGGTAACCGTCGATCCACTCCGCCGGCGGGCGGTCGACCTCGGCGAGCACCCGCTGCAGGCGGGCCTCGACCTCCTCCGGGGGCAGCGATCCCTGCCACCCGGCGTACGCGGAGACGAGGACCAGGGAGCGGACCACCTCCGGGTGGCGCTGCCACACCGCGAGGGCCAGGCCGCCCCCGAAGGACAGCCCGCACAGGTGCACGCGGCCGAGGCCCAGCCCCTCGACGAGCGCGGCCACCGCGTCGGCGTACCCGGCCAGGGGCAGGCCGGGCGGCGGATCGGGGGACGCGCCGCAGCCGGGCGCGTCCCACGCGACCACGTCGAAGCCGTCCGACAGCCCCTCCAGCTGCAGCCGCCACTCGCGGCCGTCGCTCCACCCGCCGTGCAGGAGCAGCAGCGGCGCCCCGGCACCCGCACGGTGGTAGGCGATGGTCCACCCGCCGGCCTCGACGACGTCCACGACGGCCCCTCGACGCTGCTGCTGGCCGTGGTGCGCGGCGGCTGCCGCCCCGCGGCCGAGCCTCCCACCCGGGCCGCCGGGCGTCGAGACGCCGGTCGACGGTGACCGACCGCCCCTGGTGCGACCGCCACCGCACGCGGGATGCTGCCTCGCCGACCCAGGGACCGGGTCGGACCGGCCGGCCAGGCACCGAGCCCGACCGGCGCGGGACGAGGAGGCGGCCGTGCCGCAGACGCTGACGGTGTCCCAGCTGGGGACGGTCATGGGGGTCTGGGCTCATCCGGACGACGAGGCGTACCTGTCGGCCGCGCTGATGGCCGAGGCCCGGGACGCGGGGCAGACCGTCGTCGTGGTCACCGCCACCGACGGTGAGCTCGGAGGCGACGGTCCGGTCGCCGACCTGCGGCGGCTGGAGGTGGTGGCCAGCCTGGCCGCGGTCGGCGTCACCGACCACCGGTGGCTCGGCTTCCGGGACGGCCGGTGCGCCGCCGTCCCCCTGGACGACGGCGGCCGGGTGGTGCGCGCCGTGCTCGAGGACGTGCGGCCGGACAGCGTGGTCACCTTCGGCCGCGACGGCCTGACCGGGCACCCCGACCACGCGGCCGTGTCGGGCTGGGTCGAGTGGGCCTGGCGGGCGGACGGGTGTCGCGCCCTGCTGCTGCAGGCCACGCTCACCGAGAGCTTCCACCGCCGCTGGGGACGGCTCACGGAACGGTCCGCCGTGTGGATGCCCGGAGCGCATCCGCCGTCCGTGCCCGATGCGGAGGTGGCCCTGCAGGTCCGCGCGCACGGGCGGACCGCGCGTCGCAAGCTCGAGGCGCTGCGGGCGCACGCGTCCCAGACCACCGTCCTCCGGGAGGCCGTGGGGGAGGACACCTACCTCCGCTGGTGGTCGGAGGAGAGCTTCGTCCGGGTCTCCGCTGCGCCGGCGGTCCTCGTCCCCGCACCCCGGGCCCCGAGCGATGCGGGTGCGCGGGCGTCGCCCCGTGGGGAGGACCGCTGACCCGATCCACCGGAGCGGGTCCGGGCGCCGCGCACCGCTCGCGCAGGATGGGCCGGTGCGCGCGGTGGTGAGCAGGGTGTCCTCGGCCTCGGTGACCGTCGACGGGGCCGTCGTCGGGGAGATCGGCACGGGCCTGCTCGCACTGGTCGGCGTCGGCCGGGACGACGACGCCGACCGGGCCCGGACCCTGGCCCGGAAGGTCCACGAGCTGCGGGTGTTCCCCACCGCCGACGGCGCCCGCTCGGTCGGCGACCTCGGCCTGCCGGTGCTCGTGGTGAGCCAGTTCACCCTCTACGCGGACACGCGGAGGGGCCGACGCCCGTCCTGGGACGCCGCCGCGCCCGGGGAGGTCGCCGAGCCGCTGGTGGACGAGGTGGTCGCGGAGCTGCGGCGGCGCGGGACCGGCGTCGCGACCGGCGTGTTCGGCGCGCGGATGGCGGTGGCGTCGGTCAACGAGGGACCGATGACCTTGCTGCTGGAGGTCTGACCCGGCGACGCACCGGGTACGGGTGGTGACCGAACACACGGACTGTGCGTTCCCTGTGAACCCGGGCCGCGTGGAACACCTGGCCCCGTCGGGACCGTTATACGGGGCGAAACACAACGGACCACAACGGACGAACGAACCGTGGGGCCCCGCCGGACAACGGAGCCCCACCCCCGACGCGGGTGCGCCACCGTCACCGGACAGCCGGCGGTGCATCCGAACTCCGAGCAAGGACGAAGACATCCCGTGACGCTCCTCCAGTCTTCCCCCAGCGACGCCCTCGAGGTCCGCTCGCCCCGCCGCGAGCCGGACACCAGTGGCCTGGTGTCGACCGACCTGGTGCGCGTGTACCTCAACACCATCGGCAAGACCGCCCTGCTGACCGCCGAGCAGGAGGTGGAGCTGGCCAAGCGCATCGAGGCCGGCCTCTACGCCGAGCGGCTGCTCACCGAGCGGCAGCTCACCCCCGCCCTGCAGCGCGACTACAAGGCCCTCGCGGTCGACGGCAAGGCCGCCAAGCGGCACCTGCTCGAGGCCAACCTGCGCCTGGTCGTCTCGGTGGCCAAGCGCTACACCGGCCACGGCATGACGTTCCTGGACCTCATCCAGGAGGGCAACGTCGGCCTCATCCGCGCCGTCGAGAAGTTCGACTACACCAAGGGCTTCAAGTTCTCGACCTACGCGACGTGGTGGATCCGCCAGGCGATCACCCGCGCGATGGCCGACTCCGGCCGCACCATCCGGCTCCCCGTGCACCTGGCCGAGCAGGTCAACAAGGTCGTGCGGACCCGCCGGCGGGTGCACCAGGAGCTCGAGCGCGAGCCCACCGCCGAGGAGCTCGGCCTCGAGCTCGACATGACGCCCGAGCGGGTCACCGAGCTGCTCGAGTACAGCCGCGACCTGGTCAGCCTCGACCAGACCGTCGGCGCCGACGAGGAGTCCCGCCTCGGTGACTTCATCGAGGACGCCGACGCCGCGGTGGCCGAGGACGCGGTGGCCTTCCAGATGATGAAGGGCGACGTGCGCAACGTCCTCTCCACGCTGGAGGAGCGCGAGCGCGACGTGGTCGTGCTGCGCTTCGGCCTCGACGGCGGCCAGCCCCGCACGCTCGAGCAGATCGGCAAGCAGTTCGGTCTCTCCCGCGAGCGGGTGCGCCAGATCGAGCGCGAGACGATGGCCAAGCTGCGCGACCCGCAGCGCGCCGACGCCCTGCGCGACTACCTGGCCTGAGCACCGCCACCCGAGAGCCGGCTCCCCTCGCGGGGGGCCGGCTCTCGGCGTTGACAGGGGCCGCACCCCGGGCCAGGCTCGTGCTCAACCGATCGGTTGAGGAGGCGGCCATGGCGGACACGGCGGAGCGGTGGGCGAGGCTCGCGGACGACCTCGGCCGCAGGGTCGACGGCGTCCCGCCCGGCCGCTGGGACGACCCGGCGCCGTGCGAGGGCTGGGTGGCCCGCGACGTCGTCCGGCACCTGGTGGACTGGATGCCGGCGCTCTACTTCCCCGCCGTCGACCGGCCGGTGCCCGTACACCCCTCGGTCGACGACGACCCCGCGGGGGCCTGGCGGGCCACCGACGCCGCGATCCGGGCCCTGCTCGCCGACCCGGACCTCGCCCGCCGGCCGACCAGCACCCGCGCCGGGGACATGCCGCTCGAGGACCTCGTCGCCATGACCGGCCTCATGGACCTGCTCGTGCACGCCTGGGACCTCGCCCGCGCCACCGGACAGGACGAGACGATGGACCAGGAGGAGGCGTCGGCGTTCCTCGCGGGCATCGAGCCGTGGGACGCCGCCCTGCGCGGCAGCGGGCACTACGGTCCGCGCGTCCCGGTCCCCGACGACGCCGACGACCAGACCAGGCTGCTCGCCTTCACCGGCCGCCGTCCCTGAGCCGGTCGTGTCGACGCCGGTGCCGATGAGTTCCGGCGCCGCCGGCGGTCACCCCCTCGTCGACACCGAGGAGGAGCCGTGGGTCAGCTGTTGAGGGTGCAGGACTTCACCGTCTCGAGCGACGGGTACGGCGCCGGCGAGGGCCAGAGCCTGGAGCGGCCGTTCGGGCACGCCGACCCCCGGGAGCTCCTGGCCTGGGCCCTCGCCACCGCGAGCTTCCCCGGCCGCACCGAGCCGGGCGGCAGCCGCGGCCTGGACGACTACTTCACCCGCGACTTCGCGCACGGCATCGGCGCCGAGATCATGGGCCGCAACAAGTTCTCGCCCCACCGCGGTCCCTGGGAGGACCTCGAGTGGCAGGGCTGGTGGGGCGACGAGCCGCCGTTCCACACGCCCGTGTTCGTGATGACCCACCACGTGCGGCCCTCCTTCACGCTGGCGGACACCACGTTCCACTTCGTCGACGCCGACCCGGCCACGGTGCTGGAGGAGGCGCGCGCGGCGGCCGGCGGCGCCGACGTCCGGCTCGGGGGCGGCGCGAGCGTGATCCGGCAGTTCCTCGACGCCGGCCTCGTCGACACGCTGCACGTCGCCGTCGTGCCGGTCGAGCTGGGCGGCGGCTCCCGGCTGTGGACGTCGCCCGACGAGCTGCTCGACCGCTTCCACCGGGACGTCGTCCCCAGCTCCAGCGGGGTCACGCACCACCTGTTCTGGCGCCGCTGACCCCGCTCAGTCGCGCATGCGGCGGGGGCCGGGCTCGACGCGGGCGGTCGGCGGGCCGACCCGCACGGTGCCGCCGGCGACGACCAGCGAGCGGCCGCCGTGCCAGGGGTCGGCCGGGCCGACGATCACCGGCGACAGCGTCAGGCCGAGCACCTCGGGCAGGTCCTCGGCGAGCCGGGCCACCCGCAGCAGCAGGTCCTCCAGCGCCGCGACGTCGACCGGCTCGGCCCCGCGCCAGCCGTCGAGCAGCGGCCACGCGCGGGGCGCGCGGACCAGCTCGGCGGCGTCGAGGTCGGTGAGCGGCAGCGTGCGGTAGGCGCGGTCGCCGAGCAGCTCGGTGGCCACTCCCCCGAGGCCGAAGCTGACCAGGGCGCCGAACGACGGGTCGTCGACGACCTCGATGACGGTGGCCACGCCGGGCGCGGCCATCTCCTGGACGATCACCGGGTCGCCGGCCGGGATGGCCTCGAAGGCGGCGCGGACGGCGCCGGCGTCGGGCAGGTCCAGCCGCACGCCGCCGAGGTCGGTGCGGTGCCGCAGCCACGGCGCCGTCGACTTGAGCACCACCGGGTAGCCGATCGCGTCGGCCGCGAGGACGGCCTCGTCCGCGCTGGTCGCGGTCCGCGTGCCGAGCAGCGGCACCCCGTAGGCGCCCAGCAGCGCGATGACCTCGTCGTCGGTGAGCGGCCGCCCACCGGGCGCCCCGGCCATCGCGCCGAGCACCACCGACCGGGCGCGGGCGGCGTCGACGCCGGGCAGCTCGGGCACGGTGCCCACCGGCCGGCGGCGCCAGCGGGCGTACTCGGCGACCCGCGCCAGCGCGATGACCGCCCGCTCCGGCGTCGCGTACGACGGGACCGAGCCGCGGGCCGGCATCCCCTCCTCGTCGGGCACGGTGAGCTCCGGCGGGATGCCCTCCGCGGACAGGAACGTCGCGAGCACCGGCTTGTCCGAGGCCTGCGACACCTCGCGCAGCGCCCGGCCGTACGCGTCGGGCGAGGTGCGCACCAGCGGCGGGAGGAACACCGCGACGACGGCGTCCACCCCGTCGTCGTCGACCGCCTCCTGCAGCGCGGCGCGGAAGGCCTCCGGGGTGCCGGCGGTGCCGATGTCGACCGGCGCCTCGCGGGCCAGGGTCAGGCCCTGGTCGAGGACGGCGTCGGCGACCAGCACGCCCAGCGCCGTGGAGTTCCCCACGACGGCGACCCGGTCGCCCGCCGGCAGCGGCTGGTGGGCCAGCAGCATGCCGACCTCGAACAGCTGGGCGACGGTCTCCACCCGGATGACGCCGGCCGAGGCGAACAGCGCCGCCACCGACTGCTCGGGCACCGCGACCGACGTGCCGGCCAGGCCCGGGGTGAGCCCGCCGTGCCGGCCGCTCTTGACCGCGACCACCGGCTTGGTGCGGGCGACGCTGCGCGCGAGCCGGGCGAACTTGCGGGGGTTGCCGAAGCTCTCCAGGTGCAGCAGCACGACCTCGGTGCCGGGGTCGGTGGCCCAGTACTGCAGCAGGTCGTTGCCGCTGACGTCGGCGCGGTTGCCGGCCGAGACGAAGCTGGACAGGCCGATGTTGCGGCTGCCGGCCCGCTCCAGCAGGGCCACCCCGAGCGCGCCGGACTGGGCGAAGAAGCCCACCCGCCCGCGGCCGGGGACCCGCGGGGCGAGGCTGGCGTCGAGCCGGATCGCCGGGTCGGTGTTGACGATGCCGAGGCAGTTGGGGCCGACCACCCGCATGCCCGAGGCCCGCGCCGCGGCGACCAGCCGCCGCTCGGCCTCCCGGCCCTCGGGCCCGGTCTCGCCGAACCCGCCGGAGATGACCACCAGGCCCCGGACCCGCTTGCGCCGGCAGGCCTCCACCACGTCCGCGACCTCGTCGGCGGGGACGGCGACGACGGCGAGGTCGACGTCGCCCGGGACGTCCTCGATGGAGGCGTAGGCGGGGACGCCGCGCACGTGCCGGGTGCCGGGGTTGACCGGGTAGACCGGCCCGTCGAAGCGGTAGTCGAGCAGGTTGCGCAGGACGAGGTTGCCGATCTTGCCCTCGTCGTTGCTGGCGCCGACCACCGCGACCGACGTCGGGGTGAGCAGCCGCGCGATCGACCGGGACTCGCTGCGCTGCTCGCGCTCGTAGGCCACCGCCAGCGAGGTCTCGGTGGGGGCGATCGGGAAGGTCAGGTGGACGACGCCCTCCTCGTAGGAGCGGCGGGCCTGGTAGCCGGCGTCGAGGAAGACCCGGACCATCCGGCCGTTCTGCGACAGCACCTCGGCGACGAAGGTGGTGATGCCGCGCTCGCGGGCGGCGGCGGCCAGGTGCTCGAGCAGCACCGAACCGAGCCCGCGGCCCTGGTGGGCGTCCTCGATGAGGAAGGCGACCTCGGCCTCGGTGGTGCCCGGGAGGCGGTCGTAGCGGCCGACGCCGATCAACTGGTCGCCGAGGAGGAGGACGAACGCGACGCGGGCGTCGTGGTCGACGTGGGTGAAGCGGTGCAGGTCCCGGTCCGACAGCCGCCTCATCGGCCCGAAGAACCGGTAGTAGCGGGTCTGGTCGGAGCTGCGGTCCATGAGCCCGGTCAGCCCCTCGGCGTCCTCCGGGCAGATGGGGCGCAGGTGCACCGTGCCGCCGTCGGCGGCGATGATGTCGGCCTCCCAGTGCGCGGGCGGCTGCGGCGCCGGCCCGGCGGGGGCCTGCTCGACGGTCTGCTGCTCAGTCACGGGGGTCGTCCGGGTCCAGGCCGAAGTAGGGGAAGGACGCCTTGCGGGTGCGGCTGATGGCCCGGTCGACGCGGGACTCGGTGAACGGGTCCCAGGCCGAGAAGCCGGTGTAGCCGCCCTCGGTCATGTGCGTGGGCGGCCGGGCCCGCAGCCCGCGGGCGACGACGTCGTCGCGCCAGGACTGCGGGATCGCCGTCACCGGGTCCAGCCGCTCCCCCGACGCCTCGGCCAGCAGGTGGGTCCAGGCCCGCGGCACGCAGCGCACCAGCCCGTACCCGCCGCCGCCGAGGGCGACCCAGCGGCCGTCGCAGACCTCGTGCGCGAGCTCGTGCACCGCCCGGTAGCTGGCCCGCTGGCCGTCGACGGTGAGCGCGAGGTCGGCCAGCGGGTCCTCGTGGTGGGCGTCGCAGCCGCACTGGGTGACCAGGACCTGGGGTGAGAACGCGCGCACGACACTGGGGACGACGGCGGTGAAGGCGCGCAGCCAGCCCGAGTCGTCGGTGCCGTTGGGCAGGGCGAGGTTGACCGCGGTGCCCAGCGCCTTCTCGGGGTCGCCGGTCTCCTCGGGGAAGCCGGTGCCGGGGAACAGCGTCAGCGGGGTCTGGTGGACGCTCACGGTGAGCACCCGCGGGTCGTCGTAGAACGCGGCCTGCACGCCGTCGCCGTGGTGCACGTCGAGGTCGACGTAGGCGATCCGCTCGTAGCCCTGGCCGAGCAGCCAGGCGATGGCGATCGCGGCGTCGTTGAACACGCAGAAGCCCGAGGCGCGGTCGCGCATGGCGTGGTGCAGGCCGCCGGAGATGTTGACCGCGTGCTGCGCCCGGCCGGAGTGCACCAGCTCGGCGGCCTGCACGCTGCCGCCGGTGATGAGCGCGGCCGCGTCGTACATGCCCTCGAAGACCGGGTTGTCGGCGGTGCCCAGGCCGAACGCCTCGTCGGGGTGGGTGGGTGCGCGCCGCACCGCCTCCAGGTAGGCGGGGTCGTGCACCAGGGTGAGCAGGTCCTCGCCGGCCGGGGTGGGGCGGACCACCTCCACCCGGCCCGGCGCCAGCACGCCCAGCCCGTCGGCCAGCCGCATGGTGAGGTCCAGCCGCACCGGGTGCAGCGGGTGGTCACCGCCCATCGTGTAGCCGAGCAGGGCGTCGTCCCAGACGACGGCCACCGAGTCGCTCACGAGCCCTCCCTGTCGCCGTCCCCGCCGGGCGCGCCGCCCGGGCCGGTGCCCGCGCGGGTGGTGCCCGGTCCGGACGCTACCGCCGCGCCCTCCGGCCGTCCCCTCCACGGCGCCGTGCGCGTGACCCCGGTCGCCCCGGAACCCCGTTCGCGATCCCCGGAGCGGGGTCCCGCGCACCGTACGATCGGGTCAGACACGGAGGAGTGCCAGTGAACGACCTCATCGACACCACCGAGATGTACCTCCGCACGATCTTCGAGCTGGAGGAGGAGGGCATCGTCCCGCTGCGGGCGCGCATCGCCGAGCGGCTGCACCAGAGCGGCCCGACGGTGTCCCAGACCGTGGCCCGCATGGAGCGCGACGGCCTGCTGACCGTCGAGGGCGACCGCCACCTGCAGCTGTCGGAGACCGGGCGGGCGCTGGCCACCGCGGTCATGCGCAAGCACCGGCTGGCCGAGTGCCTGCTCGTCGACGTCATCGGCCTGGACTACGCCGAGGTCCACGAGGAGGCCTGCCGCTGGGAGCACGTCATGAGCGAGGCGGTGGAGCGCCGCCTGCTGACCCTGCTCGGCAACCCGACGGTCTCGCCCTTCGGCAACCCGATCCCGGGCCTGGACGCGCTCGGCGGGGAGACCTCGGCCGTCCTCGACGCCCTGACGCTGCTGTCGAACACCGCGACCGCCGAGGGCCGGCAGGTGACCATCCGGCGGATCAGCGAGCAGCTCCAGGAGGACGCCGCGCTGCTGCGGCAGCTCGCCGACCAGGGCATCCGCCCCGGCGTCACGATGGTGGCGCAGTCGGTGAACGGCACGATCAGCCTCGACGGGCACCCGCTGCCGCAGGGCGTGGCCCAGCACCTGTTCGTCTCGGCGATGGACGAGGACCTGACCCCGGTCGAGGCCGCGGTCCAGCTCTAGGCGTCCCTCCCCCGGAGCGTCGCAGCGCCCGGTCCCCCGCTCCGGCGGGGGGCCGGGCGCTGCTGGTTACGGTGGGCGGCACCGTCCCGTCGTCCTCGCGAGGAGCCCCGGTGAGCCCGTCCGACGCCGTGCCCGAGACCGCTCCCGACCCCGATCCGGCGCACCCGTTCGTCCGGCTGTCCGACTTCGTCGCGATCCCGCGGGTGACCGGCCTGGCGCTGGCCCGCGACGGCCGGCTGGCGGTCTCGGTGCAGACCCTCGACGCCGACCGGAAGAAGTGGGTCTCGGCGCTGTGGGACGTCGACCCCGAGGGGTACCGCCCGCCGCGCCGGCTGACCCGCAGCGCGCCCGGGGAGGCGGCGCCGGCGTTCGCCCCGGACGGCACGCTGCTGTTCCTCTCGGCCCGCCCGGACCCCGCCGTGGGCAAGGACGGCGGCGACCCCAAGCCGGCGCTGTGGGCGCTGCCGCCCGGCGGCGGGGAGGCCCGGCCGGTGGTGACCCGGCCCGGCGGCGTGGGCGGGTTCGCCGTAGCGGCCGACAGCGGCGAGGTCGTCGTCGTGGCCTCGACCATGCCCGGCGCCGTCGACGCGGACGAGGACGAGCAGCGCCGCAAGGCCCGCGCCGACGCCGGGGTGTCGGCGGTGCTGCACGAGGCCTATCCGGTCCGGTACTGGGACAGCGACCTCGGGCCGGCGGCGCCGCACCTGTTCTGGGCCGGCGCGCTGCCCGCGGAGGACCCCGCCGGCGAGCCGGCCGGGCCGGTGCCGCTGCGCGACCTGACCCCCGACGCCCTCCCGCCGCTCGGCGCCGGGGAGGCGGTGGCCCTCTCTCCCGACGGCCGGCTGCTGGTGCGCGTGGACTCCGTCGCCGACGGCCCGGCCGGCCGGCGGGACCGGCTGGTCCTCGTCGAGACCGCGACCGGCGACGCCCGGGTCCTGGTCGACGACCCGCTGGCCGACGTGTACGCCGCCGCGTTCTCCCCCGACGGCGCCGCGGTGGTCTGCGTGCGCGAGTCGATGACCACCTACGCCGAGCCGCCGGACTACACGCTGCTGCTGGTCGACGTCGCCTCCGGGGACGCCCGCGACCTGACCCCGGACTTCGACCGCTGGCCCAGCGCCCCGCAGTTCAGCGCCGAGGGCGACGCCGTCTACTTCCTCGCCGACGACGACGGCCGGCACGCGCTGTTCCGGGTGGAGGTCGCCGGCGGCGCCCCGGTCCGGCTGACCGGCGACGGTGCCTACAGCGACCTGCGGGTGGCCCGCGACGGGAGCGCCCTGTTCGCGCTGCGCTCGGCCTACGACGAGCCGCCGGCGCCGGTGCGCCTGGACCCGCGCGCCCCCGGCCAGCACCCCGAGCCGCTGCCGGCCCCCGGCGCGCTGGGGCCGCTGCCGGGCACCCTGCACGAGGTGCGCGCCACCGCCGCCGACGGCGCCGAGGTGCAGTCGTGGCTGGTGCTGCCCGAGGGCGCCACCGCGGAGGACCCGGCGCCGCTGCTGCTGTGGATCCACGGCGGGCCGCTGATGAGTTGGAACTCCTGGTCGTGGCGCTGGTGCCCGTGGGTGCTGGCGGCCCGCGGCTACGCCGTCCTGCTGCCCAACCCGGCGCTGTCGCAGGGGTTCGGGCAGGACTTCGTCCGCCGCGGCTGGGGCGAGTGGGGCGGCGCCCCGTACACCGACCTGATGACCGCCGTGGACGCCGCCCTCGAGCGGCCCGAGGTGGACGCGGAGCGGACCGCGGCGATGGGCGGCTCCTTCGGCGGCTACATGGCCAACTGGGTGGCCACCCAGACCGACCGGTTCCGGGCGATCGTCACCCACGCGAGCCTGTGGGACCTCGACTCGTTCGTGGGCACCACGGACGCCGCCTACTACTGGGAGCGGGAGTGGGGCGCGCCGCTGGTCGAGCCCAAGCGCTACGAGCAGAACTCCCCGCACCGGTTCGCCGACGCCATCCGCACGCCGGTGCTGGTGATCCACGGCGACAAGGACTACCGCGTGCCGATCGGCGAGGGCCTGCGGCTCTGGTACGACCTGCAGAAGCGCGGCGTCCCGTCGCGGTTCCTGTACTTCCCGGACGAGAACCACTGGGTGCTCACGCCCGGGAACGCGACGGTTTGGTACGAGACGGTGATCGCCTTCCTCGCCGAGCACGTCCTCGGGCAGGGGTGGCAGCGCCCCGAGCTGGTCTGAGCCCGCTCACCCGGCCTCCTCGAGGGTGCTGCTGATCAGCTCGCGGAGTTGGGCGGGTGGCAGGCACTGCGCCAGGCCGTCGGCGAGCAGCCGGGGCAGCCGGGCGCCGGGGTCGGCGGCCAGGGCCCGGTCGAGGGCCACGTTGGCCGTGGCGCCGTCGCCGCGCAGCCAGGCGCTGACCGCGAGCAGCGTGGCCGGCGGTCCGTCGAGCGGCACCGGCGCGCGGCGGGTGCACTCGGTCCACAGCACCTCCGCGGCCGCTGCGTCCTCGCCCAGCGCGAGGCCGAGCGCGCGGTCGCGGACGTCGGGGACGGTGAGCCCCCACAGCACCCGGGCCACCCGGGCGTCGGGGAGCCGGGTGGCCGCGGTGGCCGGTCCGGGCCGGCAGTCGGCCAGGGCCGCGGCGATCGCCGCGCCGGCCTCCGCGGCGACCGCGTCCCGGCCGAGCGCCCGGAGCCGGGCGGCGTGCTCGCGGCCCTCCGCCAGGCAGGCCGCCGCCATGGCGGGCGCCCCCGGGTCGCCGTCGGGCGGGGTGATCCGCGCGGCGAGCGCGGCGCGGTCGGCGGCCAGGACCGCGCCGCCGGCCACCGCCGCGGCGGCCAGCGGGCTGGCCTCGGCGGGCAGCGGCGTCCCGGCGCCGGGCCCGCAGCACGGGTACGGGCAGTCGTAGTCCCACCAGCGGCCCGCCCGGACCAGGAGGGCCTCCCGCACCGGCACGTCCCGGGCGTCGAGGGCGAGCACGAGCTCGTGCACCAGGTCGCGGTGCGGGAGCTCCGGGGCCGGCTCCCCCGGCCCGAACGCCAGGACGGCGGTCGACCGGTCGTCGGGAGCCTCGGACACGACGACCAGTAGCACGGCGACCGGGTCGTCGGTGAGCACCTTCCCGGCCAGCGTGACCGCCAGCGCGCGGGCCGCGGTGGGCGGCGGGAGGTCGGCGCGCACGGTGAGGCCGACGCGGCTGCCGCCCGGCCCGCGCAGGCCGACCAGCACGATCGACTCGGCGGGGTGGAAGCCGAGCAGGTGGGGCAGGGCGGCGGCGACCTCGCCGGTGTCGCCGAGCCGGATGACGGGGATCGGGGATTGGTCCACCCGGCCGACCCTGGGGCCGGCAGACCGCGGACCGGCCGGGCAGCCGTCCTCTGTGGAGGGGGAGCCTCCTGTGGACGGCTCCGGACCGCCGGGAGGACCTGCCTCAGACCTCGTACTGGACGGCGCTGCGGGCGGCCAGGTACGGGCGCACGTGCTCGGCGATCACCGCGAGGTGCACCGGGTCGGTGGCGTAGCGCCGGAAGGCCTCCGCGTCGGGGAAGTCGGCGACCAGGACGGTGTGCGCGTTGCCCTCGACCAGGCCGGCGTCGGGGGCGACCGTGAACGCCAGCGAGCCGGGCACCTGCTCGGGCAGCCGGCGCAGCGCGGCCAGCGTCTCGGCCCGCCGGGCGTCGTCGGCGGCGTCGGACCAGGTGAAGTGCACGACGTGTCGGATCACGCCGGTCACCCTGTCAGGCGGGCCCGGAAAGTGGACCGGACGGGGTCGGTAGGGTCCGGCGCATGGGACGACGGCTGCGGATCGCACTGCTGTCGTACCGCAGCAAGCCGCACGGCGGCGGCCAGGGCGTCTACGTCCGGGCCCTCTCGCGCGAGCTGACCGTCCTCGGCCACGACGTCGAGGTCCTCTCCGGCCAGCCCTACCCCGAGCTCGACGACGGCGTCCCGCTCACCCGCGTGCCGAGCCTGGACCTCTACCGCGAGCCCGACCCGTTCCGGACGCCGCGGCCCTCGGAGTTCCGCGACTGGATCGACGTCGCCGAGTGGGCCGCGATGTGCACCGCCGCGTTCCCGGAGCCGCTGACCTTCACGCTGCGCGCGGCCCGGATGCTGCTCCCCCGCGCGCACCAGTTCGACGTCGTGCACGACAACCAGAGCCTGGGCTACGGGCTGCTGCGGCTGGTCCGCGCAGGCGTGCCGACCGTGGCGACCGTGCACCACCCGATCGCCATCGACCGGCAGCTGGAGCTCGCCGCCGCTCCCTCGCTGCGCCGCCGGCTGACCCTGCGCCGCTGGTACGCCTTCACCGCGATGCAGGCCCGCGTGGCGCCCCGGCTGGACGCGGTCACCACCGTCTCGGAGAACTCACGGCGCGACATCGAGACCCACCTCGGCGTTCCGGCCGCCGGCGTCGAGGTCATCCCGGTCGGCATCGACCCCGAGGTCTTCACCCCGCCGCCGGCCGGCCGGCCGCGCGAGGCCGACTCGATCGTCGTCACCACCAGTGCCGACGTCCCGCTCAAGGGCCTGGTGCACCTGCTGGAGGCGGTGGCCAAGCTGCGCACCGAGCGGCCGGTGCGGCTGACCGTCGTCGGCACCGCGCGGCCCGGCGGTCCGGCCGAGTCGGCGCTGGACCGCCTCGGCCTGCGCGACGCCGTCCGCTTCACCGGGCCGCTGCCCGAGGCCGATCTGGTGCGCCTGCTGCAGACGGCGACCGTCGCCGCCATCCCCTCCCTCTACGAGGGCTTCTCGCTGCCCGCGGTCGAGGCCATGGCCTGCGGGACGCCGCTGGTCACCACCGACGCCGGCGCGCTGCCGGAGGTGGTCGGCTCTCAGGCCGGCCTGCGGGTGCGGGCCGGGGACGTCGACGAGCTGACGGCGGCGCTGAGGCTGGTGCTGGAGAAGCCGTCGCTGCAGGAGCAGCTGGGCCGCGCCGGGCGCCGCCGGGTGCTGGCCTCCTACACGTGGCGGTCGACCGCGGAGCGGACCGCGGCCTGGTACACCGAGGTGCTGGAACGAAAGGGTCGTCCGTGCTGACCGTCGACTACGACCTGCTCGACCTGCGCCCCGGCATGACCGTGCTGGACCTGGGCTGCGGCGAGGGCCGGCACGCCTTCGAGGCCTACCGTCGCGGCGCGTCCGTGGTCGCGGTCGACTGGGGCGTGTCCGAGGTGGAGACGACCAAGCGGTGGCTCGGCGCGGTCGCCGAGGCCGGGGAGGCGCCGGCGGGCGCGCGGTACGAGGTGGTCCGCGGCGACCTGCGGCACCTGCCGTTCCCCGACGGCAGCGTCGACCGGGTGATCGCCTCCGAGGTGCTCGAGCACATCCCCGACGACGGCACCGCGATGGCCGAGATCGCCCGGGTGCTCAAGCCCGGCGGGCGGGTCGCCGTCACCGTGCCGCGGTACGGCCCCGAGCGGGTGTGCTGGGCGCTGTCGGACGCCTACCACGCCAACGAGGGCGGCCACATCCGCATCTACCGCGGCGACGTGCTCCGCGCCCGGCTGTCGGTGGCGGGCCTGGTGCCCGGGCGCAGCCACCACGCGCACGCGCTGCACGCGCCCTACTGGTGGCTCAAGTGCGCCGTCGGGGTGGACCGGGACGCCGCCGTCGTCCGGGCCTACCACCGCCTGCTGGTGTGGGACCTGACGAAGCGGCCGTGGGTGACCCGGCTGGCCGAGAAGGTGCTCGACCCGCTGATCGGCAAGAGCCTCGTGGTCTACGCGGACAAGCCGGGGGTGCCGGCGGCGGGGAGCCGCCCGGAGCGGGAGCAGACCGCTGCCGTCCGCTGAGCTGCCCGAGCTGCCCGGCGTCCTCGACGGGGGCGCCGTGCGGCGCACCGTGGCCGCCATCGCCGCCGAGCAGGGGCGCGACGGGTCGCTGCCGTGGTTCCGCGGCGGGCAGCTGGACCCGTGGGACTCGGTCGAGGCGGCGATGGCCCTCGACGTCGGCGGGGAGCACGCGCGGGCGGCGGCCGCCTACCGCTGGCTGGCCGCCCGGCAGCGCGCGGACGGCTCCTGGGCCGCGGAGTACCGCGACGGCGCCGAGACCCAGCCCGCCGTCGAGAGCAACCACGCCGGCTACCTCGCCGTCGGCGCGTGGCACACGTGGCTGGCCAGCGGCGACGAGCGGCTGGTCCGGGAGCTGTGGCCGACGGTGCGCCGCGGCCTGGACCTCGTCGTCGACATGCAGCTGGCCTCCGGCGCGATCGGCTGGGCGCTGCGACCCGACGGCACGCCGGACGACGTCGCGCTGCTCACCGGCAACGCCAGCCTGTTCCAGGCGCTGCGCTGCGGCATCGCGCTGGCGGGGCTGGCCGGGCAGTCGCAGCCGGACTGGGAGCTGGCGGTCACCGGCCTCGGCACCGCGCTGCGCACCGACCCCGCCGCCTTCGCCGACCGCTCCCGGTGGTCGATGGACTGGTACTACCCGGTGCTGGCCGGCGCGGTCACCGGCGGGCCCGCCCGCGCCCGGCTGGCCGCCGACTGGGACCGCTTCGTCGTCCCGGGCCTGGGCGCCCGCTGCGTGGCCGACCGCCCGTGGGTGACCGGCGCGGAGACCTGCGAGCTGGCGCTGGCGCTCGTCGTCGCCGGGCAGCCCGAGGCGGCGCTGGAGCAGGTGGCGGCGATGCAGCACCTGCGGCACGACGACGGCTCGTACTGGACCGGGTTCGTCTACCCCGACGACGCCCGCTGGCCGGTCGAGCGGACGACGTGGACCGCGGCGGCGGTGGTGCTCGCCGCGGACGCGCTGGCCGGCGCCACGCCCGCCTGCGGGCTGTTCGCCGACCCCGCGGCGCTGCCCGCGCCGGGCACCGAGGACGCCGGTTCGGCAGCGCCGCTGCCGGGCAGTGCCTCTGCGTGACGCGCACGTCGGCACGGCCCCGTACCCCCCGCACCCCCACCCCCGACGGCGTCAGCGTCGTCGTGATGAGCCGCGACCGGCGCGCGGACCTGCTGGCCACCCTGCCCCGCCACGAGGCGCCGGTCGTGCTCGTGGACAACGGCTCCACCGACGGCACCGTCGACGCCGTCCGCGCCGCGCTGCCGCAGGTGACCGTGCTGCCGCTGGCGGAGAACGCGGGGGCGCACGCCCGCACGATCGGCGCCGGGCACGCGGGCAGCGAGTTCGTGGCCTTCGCCGACGACGACTCGTGGTGGGCGCCCGGCGACCTGGCCCGCGCCGCGGAGGTCATGCGCGCGCACCCGCGGCTGGCGGTGCTCAACGCCCGGGTCCTCGTCGGCCCGGAGGAGCGGCTGGACCCGCTGTGCCCGGAGCTGGCCGCGAGCCCCCTCGGCACCCCGGCGCACCTGCCCGGGCCGCGGCTGCTCGGCTTCATCGCGTGCGCGGCGATGGTGCGCACCGAGGCGTTCCTGTCCGTCGGCGGCTTCGACCCGGTGGTGCGCTTCCCCGGCGAGGAGGAGCGGCTGTCGCTGGACCTCGCCGCCGCCGGCTGGGACATCGCCTACGTGGACTCGCTGACCGTGCACCACCACCCCTCGGTCCGCCGGTCCGACCCGGACGGGCGGCGCGCGGCGATCTGGCGCTCGAAGGCGCTCACCGCGGTGATGCGGCTGCCGCTGCGCGACGTCGTCCGCACCGTCGGCACGGCGCTGCGGACCGGGGCACCGGAACGGCGGGGTCTGGTGCGGGCGCTGCCGGACCTGCCCGCCGCGCTGCGCCGCCGCCGCCGGCTGCCCGCGCACGTCCTGGCCGACCTCCGCCTGCTGGGGAGCGCCGCGTGACGGCGACCGCCGCACCCCCGCAGGAGGTCGGGACCGATGCGCGGGTCGCCGTCGTCGTGATCACCCACCAGCGCCGCGACGAGGTGCTCGGGGCGCTGTCCCGGCTGCTGGCGCTGCCCGAGCGGCCGCACGTGGTGGTCGTCGACAACGGCTCCACCGACGGCACCGCCGCGGCCGTGCGCGAGCGGTTCCCGGCCGTCGAGCTCGTCGCCAGCCCGGAGAACCTGGGCGCGACCGGCCGCAACGTCGGCGTCGGCCGGGTGGGCACGCCCTACGTGGCCTTCTGCGACGACGACACGTGGTGGGAGCCGGGCTCGCTGCGGCGGGCGGCCGACGTCCTCGACGCGCACCCGCGGCTGGCCGTGGTGACCGCGCGGATCCTGGTCGAGCCCGGCGGCCGGGAGGACCCGATCGTGCCGGAGCTGCGCGACTCCCCCGTCCGCGGCGCCGGCTGGCTGCCCGGCCCGGCGCTCGGCTCCTTCCTCGCCGGCGCGAGCGTCCTCCGCCGGGAGGCGTTCCTCGAGGTCGGCGGCTTCTGCGAGCGGCTGTGGCTGGGCGGGGAGGAGGAGCTCATGGCCGGCGACCTCGCCACCGCCGGCTGGGAGCTGTGCTACCTGCCCGCGCTGACCGTGCACCACCAGGCGTCGAAGGCCCGCGACGGGCACCGCCGCCGGCGCGACGGCATCCGCAACACCCTCTGGACGACGTGGCTGCGGCGCCCGCTGCGCCCCGCGCTGCGCCGCACCGTGCACCTGCTGGCCACGCTGCCGCGGGACCGGGTGACCGCGCAGGGGCTGTGGGCCGCCGTCCGCGGGATCCCGTGGCTGGTGCGCGAGCGGCGGGTGCTGCCCCCGCACGCCGAGGCCCGGTTCGCCGCGCTCGACGCCGCCCAGCGCCGCTCCACCGCCCGCCGCTACGTGAGCTGAGGCCGCGCCTGCGCCGGTTGTCGACCTGCGGTCGTCTCGGGCGGTGCGAGACGACCGCAGGTCGACAACGGGCGGTCCGCCCCGTGTGACCTCCATGCGACGCCGGAGCAGGCCAATCCGGCCGATTGGCCCGTAGGAGGCGGGCCGGCCGCGCAGCAGAGTGGCGGTCGTGTTGCAGCACCGTCCGGTTCCCGTGTCCGCCCGCCTCCCGCGCCGCCTCGTCCAGCTCTACGCCGGCCTCGCGCTCTACGGGGCGTCGATGGCCCTGCTGGTGCGGTCCTCGCTCGGGGTCACGCCGTGGGACGTGCTGCACCAGGGGCTCGCGCAGCGGCTGGGCTGGTCGCTCGGGCTGGTCACCGTGGTGGTGGGCGCGCTGGTGCTGCTCGCCTGGATCCCGCTGCGGGAGCGGCTGGGGATCGGCACGGTGAGCAACGTGGTCGTCATCGGGGTCGCCGTCGACGGCACGCTCGCCGTCCTGCCCGCGCCGTCGCACCTGGCGGTGCAGGCGGCGTTCGCGGTGTCGGGCATCGTCCTCAACGCCGTGGCCACGGCCGCCTACGTCGGGGTGCACCTCGGGCCCGGCCCGCGGGACGGGCTGATGACCGGGCTGGTGCGGCGCACCGGCGGGTCGGTGCGGCTGGTGCGGACCACGATCGAGGTCGCCGTCGTCGCGACGGGGTGGCTGCTCGGCGGCACCCTCGGGGTCGCGACCGTCGCCTACGCCCTGGCCATCGGCCCGCTCACCCAGGCGCTGCTGCCCCGCCTGTCGGTGCGCCCGGGGGTCAGCGCGCGCAGCTGATGCAGGTGCGCGCCGTCGGCCGGGCGGCCAGCCGCTCGGGCGCGATCGCGCCGCCGCAGGTCTCGCAGCGGCCGTAGGTGCCGGCCTCGACGGCGGTGACGGCGGCGTCGACGTCGGCCAGCCGGCGGCGCGCCTGCTCCAGCAGCGCCGCCACCTGCTGCCGCTCGAAGGCGATCGTCGCGCCCTCCGGGTCGTGCTCGTCGTCGGCGTTGGACGCCTGCGACGCGGCGACGATCTCGTCGAACTGGCGGGTCAGCGCCTCGATCTGCGCCTGGGCGGCCGCCCGCTCGGCCCCCAGCGCGTCAGCGGACACGGCGCAGCAGCCGCAGCGAGCCGGTGCCCGGCAGCTCCTCGAAGTCCCCGGAGGCCAGCACCCGCCGGTAGACGCCGAACGGGGCCTGGCCGCCGTCGGCGGGGTCGGGGAAGACGTCGTGGATGGCCAGCGTGCCGCCGACGGCGAGCTTGCCCACCCAGGCGTCCTGGTCGCGGCGCGCCGACTCCTCGGTGTGGCTGCCGTCGAGGAACAGCAGCGCCGGCGGGGCCGTCCACAGCGGCGCGAGCACCTCCGACCGCGCGACGACGGCGACGACGACGTCCTCGGCGCCGGCGTCGGCGATCGTGCGGCGGAACCGCGGCAGGGTGTCGATGCGCCCGACGGCGGGGTCGACCAGCGACGGGTCGTGGTACTCCCAGCCGGGCTGGTGCTCCTCGGAGCCGCGGTGGTGGTCGACGGTGACCACCTGCCGGCCGGTCTCCCGCGCGGCGGCGGCGAGGTAGAGCGCCGACTTGCCCATCCACGAGCCGATCTCCAGCAGTGGCCCGGGCACCGCCACCGTGCGGGCGGCCTCGTAGAGGGCGCGGCCCTCGTCGGCGGGCATGAACCCGGGCGCGGCCTCGGCGGCCGCCAGCAGATCACTCATCGGGCAAACCTCGCACGCAGCCCCGACAGACGTCGCTCGGGGGCCGCGCCGGCCGCCGTCCCGGCCGCGGTGGCGAAGAACGCGCCGACCGCCGTCGTCACCGGGACCGCCAGCACCAGCGCGATCGCGCCGACCAGCGTGCGGATGACCTCCTCGGCCACCGCGGCGCTGGTGAGCGTGACGCCGGCGGGCTGCGTGTAGACCTCGAACAGCAGCAGCAGCGGCAGCGCGGCCCCCGCGTAGGCGAAGACGATCGTGTAGACGGTCGAGGCGATGTGGTCGCGGCCGACGGCCATGCCGCGGCGGTACAGCTGCCGCCACCCCATGGCCGGGTCCACCTCGTTGAGCTGCCAGATCGCCGAGGCCTGGGTGATCGTGACGTCGTTGAGCACGCCGAGGCCGGCGACGACGACCCCGGCGATCACCAGGCCGGAGAAGTCCAGCGTCGGGTCGAACGTGAGCAGCTGGATGGTCTCCTCGCTGGTGAGCCCGGTCAGCCGCGCGACGCCGACGGCCACCGAGCCCAACACGGTCACCAGCGCCAGGCCGAACAGCGTGCCCACGAGCGCCGTCGTCGTCCGGGCGGAGAAGCCGTGCGCGAGGTACAGGACGACGAACATGATCGCCGACGAGCCGACCAGGCTGACCAGCGTCGGCGAGGACCCCTCGAGCAGCGCGGGCAGCACGAACTGCAGCAGCACGAAGAACGCGAAGGCCAGGCCGACCAGCGCGGCGAGCCCGCGCAGCCGCGCGACCGCCCCGACGACGAGGGCGAACGCCACCGCGAGGACGACGATCGGCGTGGTCCGCTCGAAGTCGGCGAACTGGTAGTTCGGGCCGCCCTCGGCGCCGGGGTCGCGGGTGAGCACGAGGGTGTCGCCCTCGCCCACCCCGTTGGCGACCACCTCCGCCGACAGGTCGACCTGCTGGTAGTCGCCTGTGCCCTCGCCCTCGAGCACCTCGACGACGGCGGTGGCGCACGTGGCCTGCCCGGTGCCGGTCTCCCCACAGGGCAGCGTCTGCAGGGAGACCACCCGCGCGTCGGCGTAGGTGGTCCCGGCCGGCAGGAAGGTGGCCGCGACCTGCTCGGCGCGGGTCGGCTCGCCGCCGGGCCAGAGCACGACCAGGCCGACCACGGTGGCCAGCCCGACCGGCACCAGCAGCAGGAGCATCAGCGTGACCGCGCGCCGTCGCCGGGTCAGCGTCTCCGGGCTCGGCGGGGGCGCGTCGGGGTCGGGCCCGTGGCTGTGGGTGTGGGGCGGCACCCGGCCAGGCTAGGAGCAGCCCCCGGCCCGGGACCGCCCGACACCGCGGTCGCGCGCTGCCGGTCAGGCGCTGCGGCCGTCCGGCCCGTCCGGGCGCCGCGACGGCCCCCCCGACGGCGGTGCGCCGCCGGCGTCGGCCGGCCCGGCGCCCTCGCCGACCACCTCGAAGCGGCGCCACAGGCCGGTCAGCTGCAGCGGCCGGGCGACGGCGGCCGGCGGCTCGACCAGCGCCACGGTGACCGCCCGGGGCTGGGTCATCCGCTGCAGCTGCACGAGGACGGCCATCCCGGCGGAGTTCATGTAGGAGACGCCGCTCAGCTCCAGCTCCACCCGCGAGAGCGTGGGCACCGACAGCAGCTGGTCGGTGACTACGCGGACCAGCGGCCGGCGCGCGGCCTCGGTGAGCTCGCCGGTCACGGTGATGCAGCTGACGTCGCCGTCGAGCCGGGCGTCGACCTCGGGCTCGCCCTCGTGGGGCGCGGCGCCGGGGTCCTCGGCCGCGGGTCCACCGGGTTCTCGGTGCTCGTCCATGCCCGGGGTCTGCCCCCGTTGCCCGCCGTCCATGCGCGGCCGGGAACACCAGCCGACGAGAGACGTTTACACGGGTGCCCGGACGAGGTAATCTCCAGTTGCCACTGGAGGTTCATCCTCGGGCAGCGAACTCCACACCGGATCTCCCAGGAGGTTCACCAGCCATGGTGCTGACCGCGTACGACCCCTTCCCGACCGCGTCCGCCGCCTTCCGCGCCCTGGACCAGCTCACCGGCCGCACCGGCACCGCCCGTGCCCTGTCGGGCATGCCGATGGACGCCTACCGCGTCGGGGACAAGTTCGTCGCCCACTTCGACCTGCCCGGCGTCGACCCGGGCTCGATCGACCTGTCGCTCGAGGGCACGACCCTCACCGTCAGCGCGGAGCGCTCGATCCCGCAGCTGGAGGGCGCGGAGTGGGCCGTCGCCGAGCGCCCCTACGGCGCCTACACCCGGCAGCTGGTCCTCGGCCGCAGCCTCGACACCGACCGGCTGGAGGCCAGCTACCACGACGGCGTGCTCACCGTGAGCATCCCGGTCGCGGAGAAGGCCCGGTCCCGCAAGATCACCGTGACCCGCGCCGACGTGCCGGCCGCGGTCGAGAGCCGGACCATCGAGGGCGAGCAGGGGCCCGCCCAGGGCGAGACCCGGGCCGTCGAGGGCTGATCGGCGTCCCGTCCGCGGGGGCCGGGCCGGTGCGGCCCGGCCCCCGCGCCGCATCCGGGGCCCGCCGGGCCCCGCACCGCAGGGAGGAGGAGGTCCCGTGGCCGGCCCCGTCGACCGCCAGCAGGGCGACCCGCAGCAGGCCGACCCCGCGGCCGACGCCGTGCGCCGGCTCGACGACCCCGACTTCCCGGCGCTGACGATGAGCCAGGCCGCCGCGCTGCTCGGCGTCCAGGCCGCCTTCCTGCGCAGCCTCGACGGCTCCGGGGTCCTGCAGCCGCACCGCTCCCCCGGCGGCCACCGGCGCTACTCGCGCCACCAGCTCGTCCTCGCCGCGCGGCTGCGCGGCCTGCTCGACGACGGCCACACGCTCGCCTCCGCCGAGGTCATCCTCGGCCTGCAGGACGAGCTCGCCGACGCCCGCGCCGCCACCGTCCGCCTGCGCGAGACCGTCGCCCGCCTGCGCGCCGGCCGCCCGGAGGAACCGGAGCAGGACGGCAGTTGATACCCCCTGGGGGTAGGGGTACAGTCGGCCGCGTGACCGACTCGGAGAACGCCCCCGGCCACGTCCACGGCTACATCCACCGCAAGGACGACCACCTCAAGCGGCTGCGCCGCATCGAGGGGCAGGCCCGCGGGCTGCAGCGCATGGTCGAGGACGAGAAGTACTGCATCGACATCCTCACCCAGGTCTCGGCGATGACCTCCGCGCTGCAGTCGGTGGCGCTGAGCCTGCTCGAGGAGCACCTGTCGCACTGCGTCGCCGAGGCCGTCGCCACCGGCGGCCCGGAGGCCGACGCGAAGGTCCGCGAGGCCTCCGCCGCGATCGCCCGGCTCGTCCGCTCCTGATCCCCGCCCCCACCCCGGAGGACCCCGCCATGAGCACCGCCAGCTACACCGTCACCGGCATGACCTGCCAGCACTGCGTCGCCTCGGTCACCGAGGAGGTCAGCGAGATCCCCGGCGTCACCGACGTCGAGGTGGACCTGGCCAGCGGCGGCCTGACCGTCACCAGCGACGCCCCCGTCGACGACGCCGCCGTGCGCGCCGCCGTCGCGGAGGCCGGCTACGAGGTCGCCGGCCGCTGACGCGGCCGGTCGGGAGGGAGCCGTCGTGCGCACCGCCACCCGGGTCGCCGCCGTCCTCGGCACCGCGGCCGCCGTCCTCGGCGCCGGCTGGGGCGTGGGCGCCCTCGCCGGACCGGTGGGCGCGCCCCCGGCCGCCGTCGAGGAGCACGCGGGCGACGGCGGGCACGAGGCGGCGGCTCCCGCCGGGCAGCACGACCTGCCCGCCGGGCTCGCCGTCTCCGCCGAGGGCCACACCCTCGACCTCGCCGACGACGCCCTGCCCGCCGGCGCCGCCGTCCCGCTGTCGTTCCGGCTGCTCGGTCCCGACGGCGCCCCGGTGACCGCCTACGAGACCGTGCACGAGCAGGACCTGCACCTGGTCGTCGTCCGCCGGGACCTCACCGGCTACCAGCACGTGCACCCGGAGATGTCCCCCGACGGCACCTGGACGACGACGGTCGCGCTCGAGCCCGGCGCCTGGCGGGTGCTGGCCGACGCCACGCCCACCGACCTCGGCGAGGACCTCGTGCTCGGCGCCGACCTCGCCGTGGGGGGCGCCTGGGAGCCCGCGCCGCTGCCCGACCCCGCGGCGACCGCGGAGGTGGACGGCTACACCGTCAGCCTCGACGGCGACCTGGTGGCCGGCCGGGAGTCCGAGGTCGTGCTCACCGTGAGCCGCGACGGCGTGCCGGTGACCGACCTGCAGCCGTACCTCGGCGCCCGCGGCCACCTGGTCGCGCTGCGCGCCGGTGACCTCGGCTACCTGCACGTCCACCCCACCGGGGACTCCGGCGGGCAGGTCCGCTTCGCCGTCGAGGTGCCCGCGGCCGGCGCGCACCGGCTGTTCCTCGACTTCCGCCACGGCGACGTGGTCCGCACCGCCGCCTTCACCCTCACCGCCCGGAGCGCCCCGTGAGCACCCCCACGCAGATCGAGCTGTCGATCGGCGGCATGACCTGCGCGTCGTGCGCGGCCCGCATCGAGAAGAAGCTCAACCGGCTCGACGGCGTGACCGCCACCGTCAACTACGCGACGGAGAAGGCCCGGGTCACCTTCGGCGACGGCGTCGCGCCCGGGGACCTGGTCGCGACCGTGGAGAAGGCCGGCTACACCGCCGCCCTCCCCGCGCCGCCCGAGGAGGACGCCCCCGAGGCCGATCCGGACGCCGGGCTGCGGCGGCGGCTGCTCGTCTCGGCGGTGCTCAGCCTGCCGGTCGTCCTGCTCGGGATGGTCCCGGCGCTGCAGTTCGAGTACTGGCAGTGGGCCTCGCTGACGCTGGCCGCGCCGGTCGTCGTCTGGGGCGGCCGGCCGTTCCACCGCGCCGCCTGGACCAACCTCCGCCACGGCGCGGCGACCATGGACACCCTCGTCTCGCTGGGCACCCTCGCCGCGTTCGGCTGGTCGCTGTACGCGCTGTTCCTCGGCACCGCCGGCGAGCCCGGGATGACCCACCCGTTCTCGCTGGCCGTCACCCGCGGCGACGGCAGCGGCGACGTCTACCTCGAGGCCGCCGCGGGCGTGACCACCTTCCTGCTGGCCGGCCGCTACGCCGAGGCGCGCGCCAAGCGGCGGGCCGGGTCGGCGCTGCGGGCGCTGCTGGAGATGGGCGCCAAGGAGGTGTCCGTGCTGCGCGGCGGCGCCGAGGTCCGCGTGCCGGTGGAGCAGCTGCGGGCCGGTGACCTGTTCGTCGTCCGGCCCGGCGAGCGGGTGGCCACCGACGGCGAGGTCGTCGAGGGCTCCTCCGCCGTCGACGCCTCGATGCTCACCGGCGAGTCGGTGCCGGTGGAGGTCGGCCCGGGCGACGCCGTCGTCGGGGCCACGGTCAACGCCGGCGGCCGGCTGGTCGTGCGGGCGACCCGGGTCGGCGCGGACACCCAGCTCGCGCAGATGGCCCGGCTGGTCGAGGAGGCGCAGAACGGCAAGGCGCAGGTGCAGCGGCTGGCCGACCGGGTGTCCGGGGTGTTCGTGCCGGTCGTGCTCGCGCTCGCGCTGGCCACCCTGGGCTTCTGGATCGGCACCGGCGCCGGCGTGGCCGGGGCGTTCCCCGCCGCCGTCGCCGTGCTGATCATCGCCTGCCCCTGCGCGCTCGGGCTGGCCACGCCGACCGCGCTCATGGTCGGCACCGGCCGCGGCGCGCAGCTCGGCATCCTCGTGCGCGGCCCGGAGGTGCTGGAGTCCACGCGCCGGGTCGACACCGTCGTGCTCGACAAGACCGGCACCGTCACCACCGGCCGGATGAGCCTGGCCGACGTCGTCGCCGCCGACGGCGAGGACGCGGCCGAGGTGCTGCGCCGGGCCGGCGCGCTGGAGGACGCCTCCGAGCACCCGATCGCCGCGGCCGTGGCGTCCGCCGCCCGCGAGCGCACCGGTGCGCTGCCCGCCGTCACCGGCTTCCGCAGCGAGGCCGGGTTGGGCGTCCGCGGCACCGTCGAGGGCGTGCCGGTCGTCGTCGGCCGGCCCGCGCTGGTGGGCCCGCTGCCCCCGGAGCTGGCCGCGGCGGCAGCCGACACGGACGCCGCCGGGCGCACCGCGGTCGCCGTGGGCTGGGACGGCGCCGCGCGCGGCGTGCTCGTCGTCGCCGACACCGTCAAGCCGACGTCGGCGGCCGCCGTCCGCCAGTTCCGCGCGCTCGGGCTGCGGCCGGTGCTGCTCACCGGCGACTCGGCCGCCGCGGCCCGCGCGGTCGCCGCCGAGGTCGGCATCGACGACGTCGTCGCCGAGGTGCTGCCGCAGGACAAGGTCGACGCCGTCCGGCGGCTGCAGGCCGGGGGCGCGACGGTGGCGATGGTCGGCGACGGCGTCAACGACGCGGCTGCGCTGGCGCAGGCCGACCTGGGGCTGGCGATGGGCACCGGCACCGACGTCGCCATCCAGGCCAGCGACCTCACCCTCGTCCGCGGCGACCTGCGCGCCGCCGCCGACGCCGTCCGGCTGGCCCGTCGCACGCTCGCGGTGATCAAGGGGAACCTGTTCTGGGCGTTCGCCTACAACGTCGCCGCGCTGCCGCTGGCGATGGCGGGGCTGCTCAACCCGATGATCGCCGGGGCCGCGATGGCGTTCAGCTCGGTCTTCGTCGTCACCAACAGCCTGCGGCTGCGCCGGTTCCGGCCGCTGCCGGGCAACGACACCACGGCGGTGCCCTCCGGCACGCCGGCGCCCGCACCCGCGTTGGACCCGGCATGACGAGCCGCCGCTGGACCACCGCCGACGTCCCCGACCAGACCGGGCGCACCGCCGTCGTCACCGGCGCCACGAGCGGGCTGGGCCTGGCCACCGCGCGGGCGCTCGCGGAGCGGGGCGCGCGGGTGGTGCTCGCCGTCCGCGACACCACCCGCGGGGAGGCGGCGGCCGCCGGGCTGCCCGGGGACGTCGAGGTGCGCCGGCTGGACCTGGCCGACCTGGCCTCGGTGCGCGCCTTCGCCGGGGCGTGGGACGGCCCGCTCGACGTCCTGGTGAACAACGCCGGGATCATGATGGTGCCCGAGGGCCGCACCGCCGACGGCTTCGAGCTGCAGTTCGGCACCAACCACCTCGGCCACTTCGCGCTGACCAACCTGCTGCTGCCGCACGTCACCGACCGGGTGGTGACCCTGTCGTCGGGGGCGCACCGGATGGGCGCGATCGACCTCGACGACCTCGACTGGGAGCGGCGGCGCTACTCCGCCGAGCGCGCGTACGGCGCCTCGAAGCTGGCCAACCTGCTGTTCACGCTGGAGCTGCAGCGCCGGCTGACCGCCGCGGGCTCGCCGGTGCGGGCCATGGCGGCGCACCCGGGCTGGTCGGCCACCAACCTGCAGGGCCGCACCGGGAACCGGCTGAAGGACGCGTTCGCGCTCCTGGGCAACCGGGTGGTCGCCCAGTCCGCGGAGCAGGGCGCGCTGCCGACGCTGTTCGCCGCGACCGCTGACCTCCCCGGCGGCAGCTACGCCGGGCCGGACGGGCTGGGCGAGCTGCGCGGGTACCCGACGCTGGTCGGCCGGACGGCCGCGGCCAGCGACGCCGACCTCGCGGCCCGCCTCTGGACGGCGTCCGCGCGGCTCACCGGCGTCGACTTCCCGGCGGCCCTGCCCACCCGCTGACCCGCCTCGCGCGCGGGAGGGGGCCTACAGGGCCGGGAGCAGGAGCAGGACGGTCGGGACCAGGAGGAGCAGGCCCGCGCCGAGCAGGACGGCGGCCCGGGCGGCGGCCGGCAGCGGGGCCGGCGGGCTGACCAGCCGCAGCACCCGGGCGGCGACCGCGCTGCCGGTCACCGACAGCGCCCCGCTCGGCACGCCCCCGCCCGCGCCCCCGGCCGTGACGACGATCGCCTGCGCCAGCGTGCGCCGCGGGTCGGGCCCGGCCAGCGAGCCCACCGCGCGGTCGTCGGCGCGCATCTCCACCAGCTCGCGCACGGCGGCGTGCGCCCGGGCGGCCGCGGGCAGCACCGGCAGCGCCGCCTCCCACGCGACGAACGGCAGCAGGTAGAGGTGGTGGTGCTCGGCCAGGTGCGCCCGCTCGTGCGCGACGACGGCGGCCAGCTGCCCGTCGTCGAGCTCGGCGACCATGCCCGAGGACAGCACCAGCAGCGGGCGGGCGCCGGGGATGCAGAACGCGACCGGCGCGGGGTGCTCGAGCAGCCGGGCGTCGGGGGCGGCCGGGGACGGCTGCACGACCAGCTCCAGCAGCGCCCGGTGCCGCCGCCGCGTGCGCGCGGTGCGCACCCACGACAGCGCGAGGACGCCGAGCAGCTCGGCGGCGAGGACGCCGGCGAGGGTGAGGGTGACCCAGTGGTCGCCGCGGACCGGGTCGCGGGCCGGGTGCCCGGTCAGCACCGCCCAGCCGGCCTCGGGCAGCGAGTGGCCCCACGGCGCCAGCCCGTGCACGAGCAGCGCGCCGATGATCGACAGGCCGCCGGCCAGCCCGATCGCCTGCCAGGAGACCAGCGCCACCAGCGGGTCGCGCCGGGGCCACCGGGCGCGGCCGAGCAGCGCCGGCACCGGCCAGGCGAGCAGGGCGGCGAGGACCGCGAGCGCCGCGGCGGTCGCGGGCAGCACGTCAGCGGGCGTCCGGCGCCGTCTCGCTGAGCAGCTGCCGCAGGAGGCGGGCCTCCTCGGGGTCGACGCCGCCGACGAACCGGGCGAGCACCGCCTGCCGGTCGCCGGCCTGGCCGAGGACCTCGTGCATGAGCTCGGCGGCGTGGTCGGCGCGGCTGGCCCGCGGGCGGAAGCGGCGCGGCCGGGCGTCGTCGTGCTCGACGAAGCCCTTGGCCTCCAGCCGGGACAGCACGGTGTGCACGGTGGTGAGCGCGAGCTCGCGGTCGGCCAGCGCGTCGCGCAGCCCGGCCGCGGCCACCGGACCGTCGGCCGCCCACAGCACGTCCATGACGGTGCGCTCCAGGTCCCCCAGCGACGCCACGACGACTCCTCCCGGCTCGGTTTCTCTACCCAGCGTAGAACGCGCCCCGCGGGCCGGTCGTGCCCCTGGTCCCTGCCCGGCGGGACGAACGTCCCTGCCTGTCCGCGACCTCACACGCCGATCGTCTACGCGGCGTAGAAAACGAGTTCTACAGGGCGTAGAAATAGTGTGTCGGCTCGAGAGCGGCACAGACGAGGAGCAGCGCGCGTGGACGTGCTCGACATCGCCCGGTGGCAGTTCGGCATCACGACCGTCTACCACTTCCTGATGGTCCCGCTGACCATCGGACTGGGGATCCTGGTGGCGGTCATGCACACCCTCTGGGTGCGCACCGGCAAGCCGGAGTGGCTGCGGATGACGCGCTTCTGGGGCCGCGTCTACCTGGTCAACTTCGTGCTCGGCGTGGCCACCGGCCTGGTCCAGGAGTTCCAGTTCGGCCTGGCGTGGAGCGAGTACTCGCGCTTCGTCGGGGACGTGTTCGGCTCGCTGCTGGCGATGGAGGCGCTGCTCGCCTTCTTCCTCGAGTCGACCTTCCTCGGCCTGTGGATCTTCGGCTGGGGCCGCATCCCGAAGAAGCTGCACCTGGCGGCACTGTGGGCCGCGGTGATCGGCTCGATCGTCAGCGCGTACTTCATCATCGCGGCCAACTCGTGGATGCAGCACCCGGTCGGCGTCACCGTCGGCGAGGACGGCCGCCCGCAGCAGGTCGACTTCCTCGCCGTCCTGACCAACAACACCGCCCTGGCCGCGTTCAGCCACGCGATCGTCGCCGCGCTGATGGTCGCCGGCGCCCTGCTCGTCGGCATCGGCCTGTACCGGCTGCGCAAGCGGAAGCTGGCCGGCGCCCCGACCACGGACGTCGACGACACGGTCTGGCGCCGCTCGGTGCGCCTCGGCGGGTACGTGTCGCTGGCCGCCTTCGTCCTGGTCGCCGTCACCGGCGACTGGCAGGGCAAGCTCATGTACGCGCAGCAGCCGCTGAAGATGAGCTCGGCCGAGGCGCTGTGCGAGACCGAGGCGCCGGCGCCGTTCTCGGTCTTCGCCTGGGGCAAGCTCGGCTCCAACGAGTGCGACGACGTCCACAGCTGGACCGTCCCCGGCCTGCTCTCCTTCCTCGCGCACAGCGACTTCGAGACCGCCGTCCCCGGCGTCAACGAGCTGCAGGAGGAGTACGCCGCCGTCTACGGCGAGACCTACCCCGACGACCCGTCCTTCGGCGACCGCGCCGGCCAGGAGATCGACTACACCCCGGTGCTCGCGGTCACCTACTGGAGCTTCCGGCTCATGATCGGCATGGGCGCGGTCTCGGCCGGCGTCGCCGCCTACGCGCTGTGGGTCACCCGCCGCGGCCGCGTGCCGACGTCGCGGATCGGCGTCTACGGCGCGCTGCTCGCCGTCTGCGCGCCCTTCGTGGCCAACGCGGCCGGCTGGGTGTTCACCGAGATGGGCCGGCAGCCCTTCGTCGTCTACCCGAACCCGGACGTGCCCGTGGACGAGCAGGTGTGGTTCTTCACCGCCCAGGCCGTCTCCCCCGGCATCACCGCCGCCGAGGTCTGGACGTCGCTGATCAGCCTCGGCCTGCTCTACGGCGCGCTCGCCGTCGTCGAACTGTTCCTCCTCGTGCGGCTGGCCCGCCGCGGCGTCACCACCGGGGACACGACGCCGACCCCGCCGGCGGTCGGGTCGTCCCGCAGGGACGACGACGACCCGCGTCCGGGCGACGACCGGGCCGACGACGACGTCCTCTCCTTCGCGTACTGACCGGAGTGCCTGACATGGACCTGCAGACCCTGTGGTTCGCCGCCGTCGCGGTGCTGTGGACCGGCTTCCTGCTGCTCGAGGGGTTCGACTTCGGCGTCGCCGCGCTGCTGCCGGTGCTCGGCCGGCGCACCGCCGACCGGCACCTCATGCTCCGCACGATCGGCCCGGTGTGGGACGGCAACGAGGTCTGGCTGATCACAGCCGCCGGCGCGGTGTTCGCCGCCTTCCCCGGCTGGTACGCCACCTGGCTGCCGGCGCTGTACCTGCCCTTCGTCCTGGTGCTGCTCGGCCTGATCGTGCGGGCGGTGGCCTTCGAGTGGCGGCACAGCTCGCACGACCCGCGCTGGGACGCCGCCTGGACCCGCGTCATCACCGGCGGCTCGCTGGTGGCCGCGGCGGGCGTGGGCGCGGCGCTGGCCGCCACCACCCTCGGCCTGCCGATCGACGCCGACGGCAACCGGGTCGGCGGTGCGTTCGCCGGGCTCGGTTGGTCCGCGCTGCTCGGCGCGGCCGCGGTGGTCGGCTACTCGCTGGTGCACGGCGCGCTGTTCCTCGCGCTCAAGACCGACGGCCCGCTGCGGCGGCGGGCGCGGGCGTTCGCGCTGCGCTGGTCGCCGGTGGCCGCGCTGCCGCTGCTGGCGTGGGCCGGGCTGGTGCAGCTGCGCTCGGGCACGGCGCTCACCGGCGCGCTGTGGCTGGTGGCCGCGCTCGCCGTCGTCGTGACCTGGACCCGGGTGCGGCTGGACCGCGAGGGGCAGGCGTTCGCGGGCTGGGCGACCGTGCTGCTCGCCTCGGCGGCCACCCTGTTCGGCTCGGCCTACCCGGTGGTCGTGTCCTCGACGGTCGACCCGGCCTTCGACGTCACCATCGCCGAGGCCTCGGTCAGCGACTACACGCTCACCGTGATGACCTGGGTGGCCGCGGTCGGCCTGCCGGTGGTGCTCGCCTACCAGGCCTGGACCTACTGGGTGTTCCGCCGCCGCCTGACCGCCGAGCCGCAGTCCGAGCCGGTGGTCGCGTGACCCGCCGTCCACGCGCGGGAGGCGAGCCGCGCGGGCCGCTGGCCCCGCTGGCCGGCGTGCCGGGGCTGCCCGGCGCGCTGGCCCGGGCGGCGGCCGCGGCCCTCGGCTCGACGGCGGGGCTCGTGCTGCTCGCCGCCGGCCTCGCGCACGCCGTCGCCCGGGCCGCCGGGTACGCCGACGGCGCCCTGACCGGCCCGCTCGCGGTCGCCGCCGCCGGCGCCGTGCTGCGGGCGCTGGCCGGCACCCTCGGCGAGCGGGCCGCCGCCCGCGACGCCCGCCGCGCCGAGGACGCGCTGCGCCGCGCGCTGCTCGACCGGCTGGCCGCCTCCCCCGCCGCGGTCGCCGCCGCGGGCGGCCCGGCGCCGGCCGCGGTGCTGGCCACCACCCGGCTGGCCGACCTCGCGCCCGCCCTGGCCACCTACCTGCCGGCGCTCGCGCAGACCGCCGTCGTCCCGCCGGTGCTGCTGGTCGTGCTCGCCGCCACCGACCTGCTCTCGGCCGGCCTGGTCGCGGCCACCCTGCCGCTGGTGCCGCTGTTCATGGCGCTGGTCGGACTGGCCACCCGCGACGGCACCACCGGCGCCGCCCGCGCCCTGGACCGGCTGGCCGCGCACGTCGCCGAGCTGGTCCGCGGCCTGCCGGTGCTGGTCGGCCTCGGCCGCGCCGCCGACCAGGTGACCGCGCTCGCCGGGCTGGGCGAGGCCACCCGCCGCCGCACGCTGGCCACCCTGCGCCTCGCGTTCCTCTCCGCACTGGTGCTGGAGCTGATCGCCACGCTGTCGGTGGCGCTGGTCGCGGTCACCGTGGGCCTGCGGCTGGTGCACGGCGACCTCGCGCTCGCCGTCGGGCTCACCGCGCTGCTGCTCGCCCCCGAGGCCTTCGCCCCGCTGCGCGCGCTGGGCACCGCCCACCACGCCGGCGAGGCCGCCACCCTGGCCGCCGCCGAGGCGCGCGCCGTGCCCGCCGCCCCGGTCGCCCCCGTCCCCCCGGCGGCGGCCGACGACGACCCGCGCGGCGCCGACGTCGCCGTCTCCGGGCTGACCGTGCGCCACCCCGGCCGCGCGCTGCCCGCCCTCCCGCCGGTCGACCTCGCGCTGCGCCCGGGCGAGCTCGTCGTGCTCCGCGGCCCCAGCGGCTCGGGCAAGTCCACCCTGCTGGCCGCGCTCACCGGCGCGCTCGACCCGGCCGCGGACGTCGCCGGCACCGTCACCGGCGTCCCCGCCGGCGCGGTCGCGCTGGTGCCGCAGCACCCCCGGACGACGGCGCGCACGGTGGCCGACGAGCTGCGCCGGCACGCCGCCGCCTCGCCGGGCGTGGACGCGGTGGTGGCCGAGGCGTTCGTCGTCGAGGCGCTGCAGCGGGTCGGCGCCGAGGCGCTGGCCGGGCGGGACTGCACCACCCTCTCCCCCGGCGAGCTGCAGCGGGTGGCGGTCGCGCGGGCGCTGGTGCGCGTGCGCCGCGGCGCCCGGCTGCTGCTGCTCGACGAGCCCACCGCGCACCTCGACGAGGCCTCGGCGGCCCGCGTCACCGCCGTCCTGGCCGGCCTGCGCGGCACGGTCACGGTCCTGCTGGTCACCCACGACCCGGCGCTGGCGGCGCTCGCCGACCGCACGGTGCCGCTGCCGGGCCCTGCGGTCCCGGCGCCCCCCGGCGCGACATCGGCGGTCTCGTGGCGATCGGCGGCTGATGGCCCCGAGACCGCCGATCTCGCGGGACCGGAGCCGGCCGCTCCCGCCACCACCACCCCGACGACGGGGCTCGGCTGGCCGCGGCGGGCGCTGCTGCGGGCGGTCGCGGCCGGCACTGCCTCGGCCGGCGCGGGCGTCGCGCTCACCGCGGTGAGCGGCTGGCTGATCGTCCGGGCGGCGGAGATGCCGCCGATCCTCACGCTGATGGTCGCCATCGTCGGCGTGCGCGCCTTCGGCCTCGGCCGCGCGGCGCTGCGCTGGGTGGAGCGGCTCACCGCGCACGACGCCGCCCTGCGGATGGCCGCCGACCTGCGGGTGCGCGTCTGGCGGGCACTGGCCGCGCAGGGCGTGGCCGCCGACCGGACGCCGGGCGGCGCGCTGGCCCGCGTGGTCGGCGACGTCGGCCTGGTGCAGGACCTGTCGGTGCGGGTGGTGCCGCCCGCGGCGGTCGCCGGCGCCGTCCCGGTGCTCACGCTGGCCGCGCTGGCGCTGCTCTCGCCGGCCGCCGCGGGCGCCGCGGCGCTCGTCCTCGCGCTCACCGCCGCGGGCGTGCTGCTGGTGCACCGGCGGGTCGACGCCGGCGCCGCCCGCACCGAGGGCGCGCTGCGGGTGGCCGCGCTGCGCGACGTCACCACCGCCCTCGACGGCGCGGCCGACCTGCGCGCGCACGGCCTCGCCGCCGCCACCGCCGCCGACCTCGCCGCGGTGGCGGGCAGCCGGTCCGCCGTCGCCGCGGCCGGCGCCCGGGCCGGCGCGCTGGGCACCGGGCTGGTCGTGCTCGGCACCGGGCTGGCCGCCGTCGCCGCCACCGCGGCCGGGGCGGCGTCGGGTCTCGGCGGCCCGGTGGTCGCGGTCCTCGGCCTGGCCCCGCTGGCGCTGGCCGAGCCGCTGGCCGGGCTGGTGTCCGCGCTGCAGCGGCGCGGCGCGCTCGCCGACGCCCGCGCCCGCCTCGACGCCGTCCTCACCGCCCCGGTGCCCGCCGACCCCGCCGACCCGCTGCCCGCCCCCGCGCCGGTGCGCGACCTCGCCGTCACCGACCTCGTCGCCGGCTGGCCCGGCGGTCCGGACGTGCTGCGCGGCCTGACCGCGCGGGCCGCCGCCGACGGCGACGGCTGGCTGGTGGTCCGCGGCCCGTCCGGTGCCGGCAAGTCCACCTTCCTCGCCGTGCTGCTCGCGGCGCTGCGCCCGCGGGCGGGGCGCTACGCGCTCGGCGGCATCGACACCGCCCGGCTGACCGGCGCGGCCGTGCGGGCCCGCACCGCCTGGCTGCCGCAGGACGCGCACGTGTTCGCCTCGACGATCCGCGCCAACCTGGCCCTGGCCGCACCGCGCGGCGAGCTGGCCGGCGCGGGCGGGGAGGAGCGGATGACCGCCGCGCTCACCGCCGCGGGCCTCGGCCCGCTGCTGGCCGGGCTGCCCGACGGGCTGGACACGCCGGTCGGCGCCGGCGGCACCGCGCTGTCCGGCGGGGAGCGGCGGCGGCTGGCCGCGGCCCGGGCCCTGCTGGCCGACCGCGACGTCGTCCTGCTCGACGAGCCGACCGCCCACCTGGACCCGCCGACGGCGGCCGCGCTGGTGCGGGACCTGCGCGCCGCGCTGGCCGGCCGGGTCGTCGTCTGCGTGACCCACGACGACGGCGTCGAGCAGGCCGGTGACACCGTGCTCGACCTGGGCGACCGGGTGGCGCTCACCGCCTGAGGACGGGACCCGGCAGCGCACGTCCCGGCGTCGCCGGCCCCCTCCGGGGGCCCACCCCGAGCCCGCGAGGGGCGGGGAGGAGGGGGTCCTTCCTCAGGCGGCCGCGGCGCCGGACCAGCGGCGGACGGCGGGCCGGACCCGGCGCACCTCGAAGCCGGGGCTGGCGGGCAGCCGCGGGTCGACGACGACCGGCACGCCGGCCGGCTCGCCGAGCGAGCGCGGACCGGTGCCGTGCCAGCCGAGCTGCGCGCCCAGGCGCTCGTAGAGCTCCGGCCGGACGGCGATCTCGCGGGGCGGCGCCGCGCCGGGCGCCCAGGCGACGGCGAGCAGGTCCCCGGCGGCGTCGGACGGGCCTGGGTGCGTGCTCGCGGGGAGAGGGACGACGGTGAGGGTCGTGGTGGCCATGACGAGCCTCCGTGGGCGGTTCCCCCGTGCTCCGTACAACGCCGGGGGGAACGAGGTCATGCCTACCGCCGGGGTCTGACAGTCCTCCCGTGCTACCCCGTGGCAGCGCCGGGAACCGCGCCGGCGGGGTCGTTCCCGGCGGGCACGCCGCGCCGCCGTCACCGCTGACCCAGGTCACCCCCGCACGGACGGACGGCGACCGCCACACCGGGCCGCGCAGCACCCCCTCCTCCCTCTCCCGCGCCGGGTCGACACTGCTCCCGCCGTCCACGGGGGACCCGTCCTCGGGAGGGAGAGCACCGTGTCCGACCACACCAATGCCACCCGCATCCGTGAGGGCTACGACGCGTTCGCCAAGGGGGACCTCGCCGCCCTGACCGAGCTGATGCGCGAGGACATCCGCTGGCACGAGCCCGGCGACGGCCCCCTGTCGGGTGACTACGAGGGGCCGCAGGCCGTGTTCGCCATGTTCGCCCGGTCCATGGAGCTGACGGAGAACAGCTTCCGGGTCGAGCCGGTCCAGGTGTGCGCCGACGACGAGCACGGCGTCGCCCTGGTCCGGTTCCTGGCCCACCGCGGCGACCGGCACCTGGACACGCTGGTCGCCCAGGTCTTCCGCTTCGACGGGGACGGCCGGGTGGCCGAGTTCTGGAACGCGCCCACCGAGCCGCAGGTCATGGAGGACTTCCTGCGCTGAGCCCGTCACTCCTGGAGGAGGCAGTCGTGACCACCGAGCACCCCAACCTCGCACGCATGCGGGAGGGCTACGCGGCGTTCGCCAAGGGGGACCTGGGCACCCTGACGGAGCTGTGGCGCGCGGACGTCCACTGGCACGAGCAGGGCAACGACCAGCTGGCCGGCGACTACGAGGGACCGCAGGCCGTCTTCGGCATGTTCGCGCGGCTCATGGAGCTGACCGAGAACAGCCTGCGGGTCGAGCCGCTGCTCGTCTGTGCCGACGACGAGCACGGCACCGCACTGGTGCGGGTCACCGCCCACCGCGGCGACCGGCACATGGACACGCTGGGCGTACACGTCGTCCGCTTCGACGGGGACGGGAAGCTGGCCGAGTTCTGGAACGCCCTCACCGAGCCGGACGCCGTCGACGCCTTCTTCGACGGGCAGCAGGCGTGACCGACGTCGCGCACCCGAACGTCGCGCGCCTGCACGAGGCGTTCGAGGCGTTCGGCAAGGGGGATCTCGACCGGCTGCAGGAGCTGTGGCGCCCGGACATCCGCTGGCACGAGCCCGGCCAGAACCGGCTCAGCGGCGACCACACCGGCATCGACGAGGTCTTCGAGCTCTTCAACCGGGTGTTCGTGCTGAGCGAGGGCACCTTCCGCGTCGAGCTGCAGGCGGCCTTCGCCGACGACACCGACGGCGCGGCGATCGTGCGGATCACCGCCTCCCGCGGCGACCGGCACCTCGACGTGCTCGCCGCCGACCTCGTCCGGTTCCAGGACGGGCTGGTCGCCGAGTTCTGGGAGGCGCACACCGACCAGGCCGCGATGGACGCGTTCTTCACCTGGCCGGCCGACGACGAGGAGGCGACGTGACCGGCTCCCCGCACCCCCACCTCACCGTGCTGCTGGAGGGCTACGAGGCCTTCGGCAAGGGCGACCTCGGCCGCCTCCCCGAGCTGTGGACCGACGACGTCCGGTGGCACGAGCCCGGGACGCACCCGCTCGCCGGCGACTACACCGGTCCGCAGGAGGTCGTCGGCCTCTTCGGCCTGGTCTTCGAGGTCACCGGGGGCAGCTTCCGGGTCGAGGTGCGATCCGCCTTCGCCGACGACACCGACGGCGTGGCGATCGTCCGCATGACCGCCCACCGCGGCGACCGGCACCTCGACGTCCTCGCCGCCCACCTGAACCGCTTCGAGGACGGGCGGATCGCCGAGTTCTGGGACGCGCACACCGACCAGGCCGCGATGGACGCGTTCTTCGGCTGACCCCCGGCGCCGGGTTTGAGTGCCGGGGACGGCGCGCATGGCACGGAGGTGGCAGAGGACCGCGAGGACGGCACGTACCGCGGCTTCCGCGACGCCGAGGGCCGGCACCCGACGGTCGAGAGCGTCGGCGAGCGGCTGCTCGGCTCGCTCCTGGACCGCGCGCACCTCATCCCGCCCCGCCTGGTGGGGCCGCTGGTCGCCCAGGAGCTGCACCGGGCCGGCGTCGAGGAGGTGGCGATCCGCCTGCAGGACGTCGACCAGGTCGACCTGCACCCGCTGACCGGGCCGGGCCTGTCCGGCAAGCCGGTCCCGATCGCCGACAGCCCACCCGGGACCGCCTTCGCCACCGACGAGCCCGTCGACGAGCCGCTGCCCGGCGGCCGGGTCCGTCTGCACCTGCCGATGCTCGACGGCTCCGACCGGGTCGGCGTCCTGTCCCTCGTGCTGCAGGGCCCCACCCCGGCCGACCTCCAGCTGGCCCAGCGAGTCGCCGGGCTGGTCGCCGACCTGCTCGTGACGAAGAACGAGTACACCGACACCTTCGCGCGGGTGCGCACCCGCCGGCCCATGACGCTGGCCGCCCAGCTGCAGTGGCAGAGCCTCCCGCCGCTGTCGATGACCACCCCGGACGTCGACCTGTCGGGCATCCTCGAGCCGGCCTACGAGGTCGGCGGCGACAGCTTCGACTACGCGCTGGACGAGCACCTCCTGCACCTGGCGGTCTTCGACGCCATGGGCCACGGGCTCACGGCGGCGACGATGGCCACCGTCGTGCTCGCCGCCTACCGCCACGGCCGCCGCCGCGACGTCCCGCTGCCCGAGGTGTACGCCGAGATGGACCGGGTCGTCGGGCGGGCGTTCCCCGGCCGGTTCGCCACCGGCCAGCTCGGCCGGCTCGACACCGGGACCGGCGAGCTGAGCTGGGTCAACGCGGGGCACCCGCCCGCGCTGTGGGTGCGCGACGGCAGGGTGGTCGGCGAGCTGGCAGGGCGGGCCAGCCGGCCGATCGGCTTCGGCAGCGAGGACCCCGAGGTGCACACCGTCCGGCTCGAGCCCGGCGACCGGCTGCTGTTCTTCACCGACGGCGTCGTCGAGGAGCGGCTGGAGGGCGGGGAGCAGTTCGGCGAGGCCCGGCTGCGCCGGCTCATCGAGCAGACGACCCGCGAGGGGCTCGCCGCGCCCGAGACGGTGCGCCGGCTCTCGCACGCGCTCATGGCCGCGCGCGACGGCCGCACCAGCGACGACGCCTCCCTGCTGCTGGTCGAGTGGAAGCGCCCGCCGCACGACGACGAGCTCGCCCCCGACATCCCCGAGGCCACCCCCACCGGGGCCGAGAGCCGCTAGCCGGCCGGCAGGACCGGGCCCTCGTCCTTGAGCGCGACGCCGGAGGCGCCGAGCTCGCGGGCGGAGGTGAGCAGGGCGGCCACGGTGTCGGCGGCCTGCGCGTAGGACAGCCCGTGCGGCGGGCGGACGTTGGAGACGCAGTTGCGCTCGGAGTCCACCCTCCCCGGTCGCGGGTCCCAGGTGAGGTAGATGCCGAGGGAGTCCGCCGACGACAGCCCCGGCCGCTCGCCGACCAGCACCACGACCGCGCGCACGCCGAGGGCCTCCCCCACCACGTCGCCCAGCGCCACCCGCGCCTGGGTGGCCACGACGAGCGGCGCGACCGACCAGCCGGGCAGCCGCTCGAGCAGCGCGGCGGCCAGCCCCGGCCCGTGCGCCTGCACCGCGCGGGGGCTCAGCCCGTCGGCCAGCACGAGCGCGAGGTCGGCGACGGTCCGCGGCAGCGCCGTCCCCTCCGCCAGGTGCCGGCCGAGGTCGGGGCGCTGCAGGTAGGTGGCGCGGTCGGGCGCGGCCGAGGCGACGGTCAGGACCTCCCCGCCGAGCGCCGCGCGGACCGCGTCGACGTCGAGCGGCGAGTGGACGGCGTCCCGGGCGGCGGCGTGCGCGGCGCGGAACTCCAGCTCGCGGTGCGTGGGCAGCGCGTCCCCGGCCCGCCCGAGCGCCACCCGCGCCCGGGTCGCGGACCGCAGCACCGCCCACGGGTCCTTCCCGACGAGGTCCGGCGCGCTCACGACGACGCCGCCGCGAGGAGCGCCCGCGCGGCCGGGGCGTCGGGGGCGAGCTCGCGCACCCGGCCGGCGTCGTCGAGCAGGTCCATCCGCGCCAGCCACGCCTCGAACTCCGGCGCCGGGCGCAGGCCGAGCACCTGGCGGGTGGTGAGGACGTCGGAGAACGACAGCGACTGGTAGTGCAGCATCACGTCGTCCGAGCCCGGGACGGCGATGACGAACGAGCAGCCGGCCGCGCCGAGCAGCAGCACGAGGGAGTCGGTGTCGTCGCCGTCGACCTCGGCGTGGTTCGTGTAGCAGACGTCGACGCCCATCGGCAGGCCGAGCAGCTTGCCGCAGAAGTGGTCCTCCAGCCCGGCGCGCAGCACCTGCTTGCCGTCGTAGAGGTACTCCGGGCCGATGAACCCGACGACGGTGTTCACCAGCAGCGGGCGGAAGTGCCGGGCGACGCCGTACGCGCGGGCCTCCAGCGTCTGCTGGTCCACCGGCCGCCCGCCGACGCCGAGGTGCGCGCCGGCCGACAGCGCCGACCCCTGCCCCGTCTCGAAGTAGGTCACGTTGTCCCCGACGGTGCCGCGGCCCAGCGCGAGCGCCCCGGCGCGCGCCTCGGCGAGCAGGTCGAGGGTGACGCCGAAGCCGCGGTTGGCCTCCTGGGTGCCGGCGACCGACTGGAAGACCAGGTCCACCGGCGCGCCCTGCTCCAGCGCGCGCAGCGTCGTCGTCACGTGGGCGAGCACGCAGGACTGCGTCGGGATGCCGTAGCGGTCGATCACCGCGTCGACCAGCTCCAGCAGCGCCACCGTGCGGGCCGGGGAGTCGGTGGCCGGGTTGATGCCGATGACCGCGTCGCCCGAGCCGTGCAGCAGCCCGTCGACGATCGAGGCGGTGACGCCCACCGGGTCGTCGGTGGGGTGGTTGGGCTGCAGCCGGGAGGCGAGCGTGCCGGGCAGGCCGATGGTGCTGCGCAGCCCGGTCACCACCCGCGTCCGCCGGCCGACGGCGACCAGGTCGGCGTTGCGCATGAGCTTCGACGTCGCCGCGACCATCTCCGGGGTGAGGCCGGGCGCGAGCGCGCTGATCGACGCCTCGTCACCGGCCGCCGCCCAGGCCAGCAGCCGGTCGCGGAACTCGCCCACCGTCAGCGACGCGACCGGCGCGAACGCCGCGGCGTCGTGGGTGTCGAGGACCAGCCGGGTGACGTCGTCCTCGTCGTAGCCGACCACCTGCTCGTCGAGGAAGGTGGCCAGCGGCAGGTCGGCGAGCACCGTCTGGGCGGCCACCCGCTCGGCGGCCGACCCGGCCGCGCACCCGGCGAGCACGTCCCCGGAGCGCAGCGGGGTGGCCTTCGCCAGCAGCTCGACGAGCGTCGGGAACTCGTGGGTGTGGCCGCCGAGGGTCGTGCGGCGGACGGTCACGGCGGCTCCCCGGGTCGGCGGCCCGGTCAGCGTGGCCCGGCGCCGCCCGCCGGGTCAACGGGGTGGGACGAGACGGAACACGCCGTTCACGGGATGCCGTGCCAGCGGCCCTCCTCGGCGTTGCCGGCCGGCCGGGACTCGAAGACGTTGCCCTCCGTCGGCTCCGTCCGGTGGTCGTCGGCGAGGGCGAACACGCGCAGCAGCGGGCCGACGAGGGCGTCGTAGACCGCCGGGAACAGCCGGAAGCCGAGGATGACGACGGGGTTGGCGAAGCCGGACTGGACCAGCCGGCGCGGCCGGTCCAGCCGGGCGACGACCGAGCGGGCGACCCGCTCCGGCGAGTAGACCGGGATCGGCGGGCGGCCCTTGAGGCCGATGTAGCTGCCGGCCTGCGAGTAGATCGGGGTGTTCACCCCGCCCGGCGCCACCGCCGACACGTGGATGCCCGCGGCGTCGCGCGTCTCCTGCTGCAGGACGCGGACCAGCCCGAGCTGGCCCCACTTGGCGGTGACGTAGCTGCCCATGAGCGGGGTGGTCACCGAGGCGAGCAGCGAGCTCACGACGACGAGGTGCCCCGCGCCCTGGCGGCGGAACTGCGGGAGCACGACGCGGGCCAGGTTGGCGGTGCCGTGCAGCGCCGTGTCGACGACCCGCTCGTACACCGCCTTCGGCACGTCCTCGATCCGCCCGTAGGCGATCACCTGCGCGGCGTGCACGACGACGTCGAGGCGGCCGGAGCGGACCACGGCGCCCTCGACGACGTCGCGCAGCGCGTCCTCGTCGAGCACGTCGGCCGGGCAGACGACGACGTCGGCCGCGCCCTCCGCGCGGGCCTCGGCCGCGGTCTCCTCCAGCGCCTGGCGGCCCCGGGCCAGCAGGACCAGCGACGCGCCCCGCCGGGCGAACAGGCGGGCGGTGGCGCGACCGATGCCGCTCGAGGCACCGGTGATCAGGACGGTCTGCGGCATGCGGGGACGTCTCCTCGGTTCGGGGTCGTCCCCCGGCTACCCCGGTCGGTTGCCCGCCATGCGATCGAGCACGCCGAGCAGCCAGCCCGGCCCGCGGACGTCGGTGCCCCCGGGCAGCCGGGCGCGCAGGCCCCGGTCCGCGGTCACGGCGAGCACCGCCCGGCCGGCGCCGGCCAGCGCGGCGGCCTCCGCGGCCAGGGCGTCGTCCCCGCTGCCGGCCGCGCGCACCAGGCGGACGCCGTCGGGGGCCGGGACCTCCCGCGCGGCGCCCTCGACGACGACCACCACCTCGTCGACGTCCTCCGGGAGGGACGCGCCGGCCAGCCGCCGCAGCAGCCGGGCGGTCGCCCCGGCGCGGTCGCGCCACCAGCCGTCGGGCCGGGCACCGACGACGTTGGCGGCGTCGACGAGCAGGACGGTCACGTGTCCTCCCTGCGGGTGACCCCGTTCGCGGAGGTCCGGACGGGGGTACCGGGCGGGCCAGCACTCCCCCACGACGAGGAGGTCCGATGGCGAGCACCGACCGTACCCACCACGACCACGACGCGACGGCGACCATTGAGGGCGCGCACGCGACCCGCGGCGCCGCCCGCGACGCGATCGACGCGCAGCGGGACCGCTTCGGCGGGATCAAGTGGGGAGCGGCGTTCTTCGGCTGGCTGTCGGCCAACGGGCTCGCCGTCGTCCTCGTCGCGCTGCTGGCCGCCGCCGGGGTGGGGCTCAGCCTCGCCGAGGTCGACGGCGTCGAGGACGTCCCGTCCGACCCGACCAGCGCCCTCGGCGTCGCGGGCGGGATCGCGCTGCTGGCCGTCCTGTTCCTGGCCTATCTCGCCGGTGGCTACGTGGCCGGGCGGATGGCCCGCTTCGACGGCGCCCGGCAGGGGCTGGCGGTGTGGCTGGTCGGGCTGCTCGTCGTCGTGCTGCTGGCCGTGGCCGGGACGGTGCTGGGCGCCCAGTACAACGTGCTCCAGCAGCTGAACCTGCCGCGCATCCCGATCGACGAGGGCACCGCGACCACCGCCGGGATCGTCACGCTGGCGGCGGTCCTGGTCGCTACGCTGGTCGGCGCCCTGCTCGGCGGCAAGCTCGGCACCCGCTACCACCGCCGGGTCGACCGGGCCGGCTTCTGAGAGGACCCCGTCCCCCTCACCGCTCGCAGGCTCGCGGCGAGCCTCTGGACGGGGCCCGCTCCCGTCCCTCACCACCGCGGGGCCCCGGTCGCGGACCGGGGCCCCCGGTCGTACCCCGGCCATACGCTCCGCCGCATGTGCCGCAACATCCGCCCCCTGTCGAACTTCGAGCCGCCGGCCACCGAGGACGAGGTCCGGGCCGCGGCGCTGCAGTACGTCCGCAAGATCAGCGGGTCCACGCACCCGTCCCGGGTCAACGCCGAGGCCTTCGAGCGCGCCGTCGAGGAGGTCGCCGCCGCGTCCACCCGGCTGCTGGGGTCCCTGGTGACGACGGCGCCACCGAAGGACCGGGAGGTCGAGGCGGCCAAGGCGCGCGCCCGCGCCGCGGTCCGCTACGGGACCTGACGCCCCAGCGGGTCGTGCACGATCCACTTGTCGACACCGGGCATGGCCTCCGGCGGAGCGGGTAGGGGGCGGTCTCCCGACCCCTTCCCCTCCAGGAGAGTCCCGATGGCCCGCAACACCCTGTCCCGCGCCCTGCACGACCTCGGCCTGTCCGCCTGGTTCGGCGGCACGCTGGCCAACGCCGTGGCCCTCAACGCCGCCGCAGCGGACGCCGGCGGGGACGCCGGCCGGGTCGCCAACACCGGCTGGAACCGGTGGACGCCGGTCAACGCGCTGGCCATCGGCGCGCACCTGGTGGGCAGCGTCGGCCAGCTCATCGGCAACCGCGGCCGGGTGGCCCAGCAGGAGGGCGTGGCGGGCATGTCCGCCGTCAAGACCCTGCTCACCGCCGCCGCGCTGGGCGTCACCGCCTACAGCCGCTCGCTGGGCCAGGTCGTCAACAGCCAGGACAACCCGTCGGCGAAGTCCGGCACCAAGCCGACCAAGCGCACCAAGGCGGAGATCGCCCACGCGCAGCAGCAGCTGGACTCGCTGCAGTGGGTCATCCCGGCCCTGACCGGCGCGCTGGTCGCCGTCAGCTCCTACGCAGGCGAGCAGCAGCGGCCCGGCGAGGTCGCGAAGGGCGTCGCCCGCCGCTGACCGCGGCCCCGACCCACCGCCCGCACCGCCCGCACCGACCCGGAAGGGGACCCGTGTCCCGGACCGACACCCGCACGACGACGTTCTCCGGCAACACCGTGGCCGACCGGTCCCCCGGCGGCCACGGCGCCACGGTCTGCCCCGACTGCACCGACGGCCTCGGCCGGCCCCGGGAGGTCCCCCCGGACTCGTGGCGCGCCCGCATCCGGCAGAACCCGCCGGTGCACCTGGCGTACCGGGTCGCGGTGTTCGTCGCCGGACTGCTGTTCGTGCTGCTCGGCCTCGCGCTCACGGTGCTCCCCGGGCCGCTCACGATCCCGCCGATCCTGGTCGGGCTGTGGGTGTGGTCGACGGAGTTCGACTGGGCGCGGCGGTTCTTCGCCGCCTTCCGCCGCAAGGCGGTCGCGGCGTGGCAGCACGCCAGGCAGCACCCGGTCAGCTCCGCGGTGGTGACCGTCGGCGGGCTCGCGGGCGCGGCGCTGGTCTTCTGGGCGGTCGGCCACTTCTCCCTGGTCGACCGGGCCACGACCGCGCTCGGCCTCGGCTGACCCCGCCCGTCCCCGGCCGCCGTCCGCACCCCGCGGACGGCGGCCGGCGCGTGTCCGGGCCCGGTGCGCGGGCACACCGACCCCCGTGACGGGACCGCACGCCCTGCCCCGCCGGCTGCCCCAGCTCGTCCGGCGCGGGCGCACCCCCGGGCTGCGCACCGGCAAGACCGTGCTCGCCGCGGTGCTGGCGTTCCAGATCGCGACCTGGCTGGACACCAGCAGCTCGCCGGTCCTCGCGCCGCTGACCGCGCTGCTGGTCGTGCAGCTGACCATGTACGAGACGCTGGCGACCGGCTGGGAGCGGATCGCCAGCGTCACCGCCGGCGTCCTGATCGCGGCGCTGTTCGCCTCCGTCGTCGGCCTGTCCTGGTGGAGCCTCGGGCTGGTCGTCGGGCTCTCCCTGGTCGTCGGCCGGCTGCTGCGGCTGGGGCCGCACCTGGCCGAGGTGCCCATCAGCGCGATGCTCGTGCTGGCCGTCGGCGGGGCGGAGAGCGCGGCGCTGGACCGCGTGAACGAGACGCTGATCGGCGCGGCGGTGGGGGTGCTGGTGAACCTGGCGGTCGCGCCGCCGCTCTACGTCCAGCCCGCCGGCGAGGCGATCGCCGAGCTCGCCGAGCGCATGGCCGGGTTCTGCGAGGACCTCGCCGCGGCGCTGCGCGGCCCGTGGTCGCGCCGCCTTACCGACGAGCTGCTGGCCCGCGCCCGCGCGGTGAGCACGGAGGTGGCCCGCGCCGACCGCCGGCTCGCCCGCACCGAGGAGAGCGCCCGCCTCAACCCGCGCGGGCGGGCGGCGCGGGAGGCCCAGCCGCGGCTGCGGAACACGCTGACCGCCCTCGAGCGGGTGCACGTCACCCTGCGCAACGTCGCCCGCGTGCTGCTGGACCGCACCTACTTCCTGCCCGAGGACGACGCGGACCGGGCGTGGTCGCGACCGGCGCGGGAGGCGCTGGCCGACCTGCTGGGCGCCGTCGCGACCACCCTGCGCGACGTCGCGGCCGTGGCGGTCGGCACTGGGCCGGCCGCCGGCATCGACCCCGCCTGCCTGGAGACGCTGCTCGCGCTGCGCGCCCGGCTCGCGGAGGCGCTGCTCGTCGACCCCCGGGCCGACCCCGCCGCCTGGTCGCAGCACGGCGCCCTGCTCGACGCCCTGGACCTGCTGCGCGTGGAGCTGGGCACCGCCCTGCAGCCGCCGACGGCGTCGTGGGCGCCGCCCCCGCTGGCCGCGGCACAGCGGCGCGCGGTCCGCCGGGCGATGACCTGGCGCCGGCGCCGCTGACCTCAGGGAGCGGTGAGCACCACCGGGCCGTCGTCGGTGACCGCGACGGTGTGCTCCACGTGCGCGGCGCGCCGGCCGTCGGCGGTGACCACCGCCCAGCCGTCCTTCTTGTGCTTGTAGCGGTCACCCCCGGCCAGCAGCATCGGCTCGATCGCCAGGGTGCTGCCGGCGTGCAGGCGCACCCGGTCCAGGCCGGCGGAGGGCCGGTTGGGCACGAACGGCGGCTCGTGCATCGAGCGGCCGATGCCGTGCCCGCCGTGGTCGGGCAGGTGCGCGTAGCCGTACCGCCGGGCGACGTCGTCGACGGCGCGGGCGACGTCCTGCAGCGTCGCGCCCGGCACCGCTGCGGCGATGCCCGCGGCCAGCGCCTCCTCGGTCGCGGTGACCAGCCGCGCGTCGTCGTCGGAGGCCTGCTCCCCCACCAGCAGCGAGATCGCGGCGTCGCCGTTCCAGCCGTCGACGACGGTGCCGCAGTCGACGCTGAGCAGGTCGCCGTCCTTCAGCCGCTGGCCGCTGGGCCGGCCGTGCACGACGACCTCGTTGGGCGACAGGCACAGCACGCCGTTGTAGGCCGTCGGCGCCCACGCCGGCTTGTAGCCGAGGAACGACGACGTCGCGCCCGCCTCGTACATCGTCGTCTTGGCGAGGTCGTCGAGCTCGCGCAGCCGCACACCGGGGACCGCCGCCGCCCGCACCGCGGCCAGCGTCCGCGCCACCGCGCGCCCGGCCTCGCGCATGGCATCGAGCTCGTCGGGGGTCCGCGGGGGCAGCACGGTCATGTCCACGCCCTCGACGGTACGAGACGCCCGGCGCACGGCTGGCCGCGCCGCCCGGCCGGTGCCACGGTGACCGCCATGGACTTCCGGAGGGTCAGGCCCGGGCAGTGGCACCGGGCCGCGCGCGTCGAGATCACCGAGCCCGGCGGGCTCCCGACGGCGCGCGAGGTGCACGAGCGCTGCCACGTCCTGTTCACCGAGGGCTGGTGCTACGTGGAGACCTCCGAGGGCAGCATCGACGTCTACCCCGCCCACCGGGTGCGCGCCGTGCACGACCTGCGCGAGCCCGATCAGCCCGACGAGGGCCCCGCGACGGCGCCCAGCCCGCTGCTCTAGCCGGCGTCCGTCCCCCGCCGGACGTCGCCGGGGTCGGGCGTGCGGAAGACCGTGGCCTGCCCCTCGGCGTCCGCGGGCGACGTACCGGCCTCCTCGGGGCGGTCGGGCTCCTCGCCGCCGACGCCGAACCCCTCGGCCGGCGGCGGTGCGCCGGCGCCCGGGTCGGCGGCGGCGACCTCGTCGTCCGGGCGGTACCGGTTCGGTGTCATCGGCTCCCACATCGACATGCCCCTCCCCTACCCCGCGCAGCTCCCTCCGTCGGCCGTTCGGGTGACCAGCAGGTGATCACCGGGCGTCCGCCGGGTACACGGCCTGGAAACGGCCGGGATCACGAGATCCACGGGGCGGCCTGTCACGGAGGGAGCACGCGACGATGACGACGACGGGCTCTGGTCAGCGGGCACGACGGGACGCCCGGCCGGTCCCCGCGCAGCACGGGATGGACGGCGCGGACGACGGGCGGCGGGAGAGCCGCGCCGAGCGGATCGACCGCGAGCTGATGGAGCTGCTCAACGAGCTGCGCGTGGCGCTGCCGGGGGTGCAGTTCCTCTTCGCCTTCCTGCTCATCGTGCCGTTCCAGCAGGCGACGTCCCGCGCGACCGACTTCCAGCGCGACGTCTACTTCGTGACGCTGGTCGCCGCCGTGGTGGCCACCGCCCTGCTGATCGCCCCAGCGGCGCAGCACCGGGCGCTGTTCCGCCAGCACGACAAGGAGGACCTGCTGCGGCGCAGCAACCGCAACGCCTTCCTCGGCCTGTGCGTGCTCGCCGTCGCGATCGTCTCGGCGGTGGTGCTGGTGGTCGACTTCCTCTTCGCCCTCCCGCAGGCGCTGATCACCGGCGGCGTCGTGGCGCTGCTGCTCGGCTGGCTGTGGATCGGCAGCCCGGCCGTCCAGCGGGCACGCAGCGGCCCCGCCCACGACTGACCCGCCGGGGGCGCACGGCCGTCGCGACCGACCGTCGAACCCGGGCGGCCCACGTCGGGTCCCGGAGTGGGCCACCGGTGTTCACCCGCCCGGCCGAGCCGACCTGCCCAGGGCGGCGCACACCGCGTCGGCGACGTCGTCCGGGTCCTCGTGCTCCCAGAACCGCAGCACCCGCCAGCCGAGTCCGGTGAGGACCGCGTCGGCCCGGCGGTCGCGCGCCACGTTGCCCGCGAGCTTCGCCGCCCACCAGTCGCGGTTGGCCCTCGGCAGGTGCCCGCACTCGGGGCAGCCGTGCCAGAAGCAGCCGGTAAGGACCCCGTCCCCCTCACCCCTCGCAAGCTCGGGGCGAGCCTCTGGACGGGGCCGGGGCCGGACGTCGACGCGGTAGCGGACGCCGCGGGCGTGCAGCCGCCGCCGCACCGCCAGCTCGAGGGCGGTGTCGCGCCGGCCCTGCCGCCGGAAGCGCGCCGCCACCACCTCCGACGACGGCACGGGTGCGGGCCCGGGACCGGTCGTCGGGTCGGGGGCGGTCACCCGCGCATCCTGACCGCCGGCACCGACGGTCCGCGGCGCCGCTCCCCTAGGCTGGCGTCCCGTGCAGACGGCGGTGACGACGGACGCCCCGCCGCGACCGGTCCGCGGCCCCCTCCGCTGGTCCCCCGTCGAACTGCTCCCGCCGGCGGCGCTCACCCTGCTGTGCGGCGTCCTGCTGGCCCCCGGGCACGGGCTCTGGTTCGACGAGGCGTTCACCGCCGAGGTCGCCCGCCGCCCGCTGGCCGACATCCTGCGGGCGGTCGTCACCGGCGAGGGCGTGACCGGCTACCTCGCCGACGTCCCGCCCTCCTACAACGCGCCCTACTACCTCGTCGTGCACCTGTGGGTGTCGCTGCCGGGGCCGGGCGGGGACACGTCGCTGCGGGTGCTGTCCGTGCTGGCCACCGCCGGCGGGCTCGCGCTGGTCACCCGGGCGGTCACCCGGCTGGCCGGGCGGGCGGCCGGGGTGCTGGCCGGCCTGGTGCCCGCCGCCGCGCCGCTGCTGCTCGAGCAGGCCGTGGAGGCGCGCAGCTACGGCCTGGCCGTCCTGGCCACCGGCGGCGCGCTGCTCGGCCTGACCCGCTGGCTGCAGACCGGGCGCGGGCTGCTGCTGTTCGGCCTCGCCGGCGCCGGCATGGGCCTCATGCACTGGTACGCGGTGACGGTGCTGGCCGCGTTCGTCGCCGCGGCCCTGCTGCTCCGCGGCCGCGCGGCGCTGCGGGTCGCCGTCGTCGGGACCCTCGCCGCCCTGCCGGCCGCCGGCCTGGTCGGCGTCAACCTGCTCAACGGCACCGGCGCGCGCAACGCCGAGCACCTGCGCGACACCGGCGGCACCCTGGCGAACCTGGCCGTCGAGGCGTGGGCCGGCGGGCGCACGCCGCTGCTGTACCTCACCGTCGGGTTGGCCGTGGTGGGCGCGCTGCGCGGCGCGGGGATCCGGGTGGTCGGCGTCTGCTGGGTGCTGGTGCCGCTGCTGCTCCTGCTGGCCGCCGAGACCGTCCGGCCGGTCTACCTGCCCCGCTACCTGCTGGCCGGGCTGATCGGGCTCGGCGTGCTCGCCGCGGCCGGGGTCACCGCCCTCCCCCGGGGCGCGCGGGCGCCGGTGGCCGCGGTCCTGGTGGGCCTGTCGCTGGTGGCGAGCGCGCCGCTCGCCACGCGGGACCCGCGGGAGCGGTCGGACGACGTCGTCGCGTTCCTGCTGCGGGAGCAGCGGGCGGGCGAGCCGGTGGTGGCCGCCGACCAGCGCGCGGCGCTCGGGCTCGACCACTTCGTGCGGACGCTGGGCCCGCGGCTGCGCCCCGACGTCGTCCTGCCGCCCGAGGACGCCCCCGCCGGTGCCGGCCGGGTCTGGCTGGTGCGACGCCTAATCGACGGCGAGCCGGTGCCCACCGACGACGACGCGGTCCTCAGCGACGCCGGCCTGTCGCTGAGCCGGACCGAGGAGTTCCCGGCCGTGAAGACCGACCTGGTCGTCCAGCTCTGGGAGCGCTGACCCCGCGCGTCGCGGCCCACGCCAGCGACCGCAGCGACTGCCGCAGCCGGGCGCGGGCGGTCCACGCGGAGGTGCCCTCCGGCCGGCGATCGCGCGCGACCGGCACGCTGGTCAGCGGGGCGCCGGGCAGCCCGGCGGCGAGCACGACGCTGGGCGCGTCGCCGGCCAGCACGGCCGCGACGACGGCGTCGCGGACCGCGGGCCCGAGCGCGAGGAACGCGCCGGCGTCGGGAGGCAGGCCGGTGAGGCGCGCGGCGACCCGCCGGTGCAGCTCGCCGGTCAGCCGGCGCACCGGCGACTCGTAGCGGCCCCGGCGCCCCGCGAAGACCGCGCCGACGTCGCCCCGGGCCAGCCGGTCGAGCAGCACCGGCACCGCCTCCGGCGGGTCCTGCAGGTCGGCGTCGAGGCACACCCACACGTCGGCGTCCTCCGCGGCCAGCCCGGTGGCCAGCGCCCGGTGCTGGCCGACGTTGACCTCCAGCGCGGTGACCCCCACCCGCGGGTCGGCCGCCAGCTCCCGGGCGACCGCCAGGCTGCCGTCGGGCGAGGCGTCGACCACCAGCCGCAGCCGCCAGTCCCGCCCGGCCAGCGCCGCGGCCAGCCGCTGCGCCAGCGGCCGCAGGGTCGCCTCGTTGCCGTACACCGGGACGACGACGGCCACGCGGGGCGGGCTCACTCCGCCGCCCACGTCCGCGCGAGCCCCTCCGCCAGGTCGACCGTCGGCGTCCAGCCGAGCAGCGCGCGGGCGGCGCCCGGGTCGCACGCCCAGTCGGCGGTGTCCCAGTGCCGGCCCGGGTGCGCGCCCGGCGCGGTCGCGATCGGCCGGCCGGTGACCCGCTCCGCGGTCGCGACCAGTTCCGTGACGTCGGTCTGCACACCGGTCCCGACGTTCACCACCGCGCCCGGCGGCAGGGTGTCGTCGGCCGCGGCCCGCACGCAGGCGTCGACGACGTCGCCGACCCACACCCAGTCCCGCCGGCTGACCCCGGCCGGCAGCGGCACGGTCGCGCCGGTGCGGGCGGCGGCGAGCACCACCGGCACCAGCCGGGTCGGGTGGTCGCCCGGTCCGTAGACCTGGAACGCGCGCAGCACCGCCGCCCGCACGCCGCGCTCCGCGGCGGCCGCCTGCAGCAGCAGCGACCCGGCCGCCTTGGTGGCGCCGAAGAACCCGCGCGGCCGCAGCGGGGCGTCCTCGGTCAGCGGCGCCGGGCCGGCCGCGTACTCGGTCGACGAGCCGAGCCGCACGACGGCACGGCAGCGGTCGGGCAGCGCGTCCACCAGCCAGGGGCTGGTGTTGACCGTGACCGTGGCGGCCCGCTCCGCCGGCGTCGCCTTGGCCCGTCCGGCCGCCAGGGAGAAGACGACGTCGGGATCGGCGGCCCTGACCGCGGCCGCCGCGGCGACCGGGTCGGCGAGGTCGACGGCGGCGCGGGTCAGTCCGGTGACGTCCCAGCCGTCGGCCCGCAGCCGCGCCACCAGGTGCCGCCCGACGAAGCCGCCGGCGCCGGTGACCAGCGCCCGGCCGCTCACGCGGGCAGCGCGACCGGGAGGTCGACCGCGGCGGCCTCCACCGCCGCCACGAACCCCGCCCGGCGCTCGGCCACGGCGAGCGGATCCGCGGCGGACAGCCCGGCCAGCGCGGCGCGCAGGCGCGGCACCTCCACGAAGGGGTCGCGCCCGGCCATGTCCGCGGTGAACGAGCGCCGCAGGAAGGTGAAGTCGGTGCGCAACCGCAGCAGCTCGGCGGCCAGCAGGTCCCCGGGGACCGGGAACCCGCCGCCGGGCAGGGTCAGTCCGCCGACGCCGAAGGGCACCGGGACGGCGGCGCGCACGGCCTCGACGGTCCCGTCGACCAGCGGCCGGAACAGCTCCCGCGACCGCCGGTCGATGCGCAGGTCGTTGAGCCCGACGTAGATCCGCGACAGCGGACGCCGGGCCAGCTCGGCCACCCGGTCGACGGCGTCCTGCGTCTCGACCAGGATGCCCAGCCCGCAGCGGCCGGCGACCAGGTCCAGCGTGCGGTCGACCTCCTCGGCCGTGCGGACCATGGGCAGCAGGACCTCGTCGGCGCCCGCCGCCACCGCGTCGGCCACCTCGCGCGCCGTCCACGGGCCTGCGGCGTTGATCCGGCACAGCAGCCGCCCGTCGGTGGCCGCGCGCACGCGCACGAGGTCCGCGAGGGTGTCGGCGTTGATCTGGGTGCCCTCGCCGGCCTGCCGGCGGTGCTTCCCGCGGCGCTCCCAGTCGACGACGATCCCGGCCGCACCGGCCGCGACGACGTCACGCCCCCAGGCGGCGTCCACGGTGAAGAGGAACAGGTCCACGCGGTGAGCTTAGGCACACCTAACCCACAGCAGACGTCCAGGGTCAGGCGGGCGCCGGGGCCTGCTCGCGCGACGGCGAGGGCGGGATCCGGTCCGCCGGGAACGGCGCTGCCGGGCCGTGCACGGTGACGGTCACCTCCGCGCCGGGGAGCGGCAGGTCCCCGCCCTCGGTGCGCGCGCTCACCCGCCGGCCCGAGGGCAGCTCCAGCTCGACGCGGGCGTCGTGGCCGTAGAAGTCGACGCCGCGCACCCGGGCGCCCGGACCGGCCGTCAGCCGCAGCTGCTCGGGCCGCAGCATCACCCGGACCGGGCCGTCCGGACAGGGCCGGCCCAGCGCCAGCTCACCGAGCTCGGAGGCCACGCGGCCCCCCGCGGCGACGCCGTCGAGCACCACGGCCTCCCCGACGAAGGCGGCCACGTCCAGGTCGCGCGGCTCGCGGTAGAGCGTGCGCGGATCGGCCAGCTGGGCGAGCGTCCCGCCGCGCAGGACCGCCACCTGGTCGGCGGTCGACAGCGCCTCGGCCTGGTCGTGCGTGACCAGCACGGCGGTCGCGCCGGTGGCTCGCAGCGCCTCGACGACGGCCCGCCGGGTGTCCTCCCGCAGCGCGGCGTCGAGGGACGAGAACGGCTCGTCGAGCAGCACCAGCGACGGCTCGGGCGCCAGGGCCCGGGCCAGCGCCACCCGCTGCTGCTGGCCGCCGGAGAGCTGGTGCGGCGCGCGGTCGGCGAGCGCGGCGTCGAGGCCGACGAGGGCCAGCAGCCCGGCGATCCGCGTCCGGTCGCGGCGCAGCCGGCGGGGCAGGCCGAAGGCGACGTTGCCCGCCACGCTCAGGTGCGGGAACAGCCCGCCCTCCTGCGGGACGAAGCCGATGCCGCGCCGGCGGGCGGGCACCCCCTGGCCTGCGCCGGCCACCACGCGGCCGCCGAGCTCGACGGTGCCGGCGTCGGGGTCGTCGAACCCGGCGACGATGCGCAGCAGCGTCGTCTTCCCGCAGCCGGAGGGGCCCAGCAGCGCGGTCATCGTCCCGGTGGGGACGTGCAGGTCCACCCCGGTGAGCACGGGGGTGCGGCCGTAGGACTTCGCCAGGCCGGTGACGGTCAGCGCGCTCATGTGGTCAGACCTCGTCGGACGTCTCGGGAGAGCAGCACCGTGGCCGGTGCCGAGAGCAGGACCATGACGACGGCGTAGGGCGCGGCGGCGCCGTACTCCAGCGCGCTGCTGGCCGACCAGAACGCCGTCGCCAGCGTCTCGGTGCCGGTCGGGGCCAGCAGCAGCGTGGCGGTGAGCTCGGTGACGACCGCGAGGAACACCAGCGCCGCGCCCGCGCCGATCCCGGGGGCCAGCAGCGGGAGGGTCACCCGCCACAGCCGGGCGGGCGCCGAGACGCCCAGGGAGGCCGCGACGTCGTCGTGCACCGGCGGTGACTGCTCCACCGCCGCGCGCACCGTGACGATCGCCCGGGGCAGGAAGAGGATCGCGTAGGCGGCCAGCAGCACCGGGACGGTCTGGTAGACCGCCGGCAGCACCCGGATGCTCACCGTGACCAGCGCCAGCGCGACGACGATCGCCGGCACGGCGCTGCCCAGGTAGGTGGTGCGCTCGAGCAGGGTGGCCAGCGGCCCGCGGCGGCGCACCGCGAGCCAGCCGGTCGGCAGGGCGAGTGCGGTGGTGACGGCCGCGGCCGCGGTGGCCAGCGCGAGCGTCGTGCCGGTGGTGGTGGCCAGGGCCGCCCAGTCGACCCGTGCCGAGGTGCCGGTGAGGAACCAGGACACCAGCGCGGCGACGGGGACGACCAGCGAGAGCCCCACCACCGCGGCGAGGACCAGCAGCGCCGGCCAGGTGAGCAGCCCGAGCCGGACCGGGCGCGGCCGGCGAGCGACGCCGGCCCCGGTGCGTGCGTAGCCGCGGGCGCCGCGCAGCCGGATCTCGGCGACCAGCAGCACCAGGCACAGCAGCACGAGGACGCCGGCGAGCACGGTGGCGGCCGGCCCGTTGAAGGTGGCGCGGTACTGGTCGTAGACCGCCGTGGTGAAGGTCGGGTAGCGGAGCATCGCCAGGGCGCCGAACTCGGCCAGCACGTGCAGGGCGACGAGCAGCGCCCCGCCGAGCACCGCGACCCGCAACTGGGGCAGCTGCACCCGCCGGAACACCGCCCAGCCCGACAGGCCCAGGCCCCGCGCGGTCTCCTCCAGTGCCGGGTCGGTGCCGCGGAGGGCGGCGACCGCGGGCAGGTACACGAACGGGAAGTAGGCGAGCGAGACGACCAGCAGCGCGCCGCCGTACGTGTCGAGCCCGGGCAGCAGGGAGATCCACGCCGAGCTGGTGACGAACGCCGGCAGGGCCAGCGGCGCGACCATCAGCACGTGCCACACCCGGCGTCCGGGCAGGGAGGTGCGCTCCACCAGCCAGGCCGCTCCCACGCCGAGCACGACGCAGACCACCACCGTGCCGGCGACCAGCCGGAGGGTGTTGCCCAGCAGGTCGGCCACGCGGCGCCGGAACAGCAGCTCCGCGACGCCGCTCCAGCCGACCTCCACGACGGCCACCGCGATGTGCGCCAGGGGCAGCAGCGCGAGCGCCGCCACGGCCACGGCCAGCGCCACCGTCACCGGCGCGCGCCGGGCCCGGGGCGCGCGACGGCCCCGCGACGCCGGAGGGGTGGGCGTCGCGGGGCGCGGACGGGCCGGGGCCGGAGCCGGGGAGGTGCTCAGAGCAGGCCCACCTCCTGCATGAGCTCGGTGACCCGCTCCTGGTCGAGGGAGCCGGGGTCGACCGCGGGCGCGTCGAGGGTGTCCAGCGGGGGCAGCGCCTCGGCGGAGGCGACCCCGGTGCCGACCGCGTACTCCAGGGCGGTGCTCTCGGCCAGCCGCTCCTGCGCCTCCCGTCCGGTCAGCCAGGCGACCAGCCGCTGGGCGTCCTCGGGCTGGTCGGAGGAGGCGAGGACGCCGGCCCCGGAGACGCTGAGGAAGGCGCCCGGGTCCTGCCCGCCGAAGAAGTGCAGCCGGGCGTCGTCGCCCTTGAGGCCGCCCTCGGCCTGGTCGCGGTACCAGTAGTAGTGGTACATGACGCCGGCGTCGATCTCGCCCTCGTCGGCGGCCACCATGACGGCGGTGTTGCTCTGGTAGACGCCGGCGTTGCGCTCGAGCCCCTCCAGCCACGCCCGGGTGGCGTCCTCGCCGCGCAGCGCCAGCACCGCGGCGACGATCGCCTGGAAGTCCGCACCGCCGGCCGCGATGCCGATGCGGCCGGCCCACGCCGGGTCGGCCAGGTCCAGGATCGACGCCGGCAGCTGGTCCTCCGGCAGCGCGGTGGGGTCGTACACCAGCACGGTCGAGCGGGCGGCGAAGCCGGTCCAGGTCCCCGAGGACGGCCGGAACCGCTCGCCGACCTGGTCGAGCGTGGCCCGGTCCAGCGGCGCGAGCAGCCCCTCCCGGTCGAGGACGGCGACCGAGGGGCTGTTCTCGGTGAGGAAGACGTCGGCGGGCGAGGCGTCGCCCTCCTGCACGATCTGGTTGGCCAGCTCCGCGTCGTTGCCGTCGCGGAACTCCACCTCGATGCCGGTCTCCTCGGTGAAGCCCTCGAGCATCGTGCGCACCAGGCTCTCGTGCTGGGCGCTGTACACCGTGAGCGTCTCCGCGTCCGACGCACCGGCGCTCCCGCAGGCGGCCAGCGCGCCGGACAGGCAGACGGCGGTCAGAACGGCGGCGGTCGCCCGCCCGGGCGTGGTCACGGGTCCTCCAGGAGACGTGCACGGCTGATCTCGACAGCCAGGGTAGGCACACCTAACCAGAAGCGCCGACGAGGCCGGGGACCGATGAGTCCGCGCCCCCTGCCCGGTCAAGGCGTCAGACCCGCGCGGGACCGTGCGGGCACCCGACTCGGGAGCAGGGGGTGGGGCACGTGACGGCGTACGTCGGTGATGCGGCGCCGGCCGGTGGGCAGGCGGCCGGGGGCGACGGGGTCCCGGCGATCGAGGCCGTGGGGCTGGTCAAGCGGTTCGGCACCACGACGGCGGTCGCCGGGGTCGACCTGCTGATCCCGCAGGGCGGCGTCCACGGCTTCCTGGGCCCCAACGGGGCCGGCAAGACGACGACGATCCGGATGCTGGCGACCCTGCTCCCGCCCGACGGCGGCACCGCCCGGGTGTTCGGCCACGACGTCGTCACCGACGCCGACGCCGTCCGCGCTCGGGTGAGCCTGACCGGCCAGTTCGCCTCCCTGGACGAGGTGCTCAGCGGCGCGGAGAACCTGCTGCTGCTCGCCCGGCTGCTCGGCTACTCGCGGGCCGCCGCCCGCCAGCGCACCGACCAGCTGCTGTCGGCGTTCGGTCTCACCGAGGCCGCGGGCAAGCAGGTGAAGAACTACTCCGGCGGCATGCGGCGGCGGATCGACATCGCCGCGAGCATCGTCGTCCGGCCCGACCTGATCTTCCTCGACGAGCCGACCACCGGCCTGGACCCGCGCAGCCGCACCCAGGTGTGGGACGTCGTGCGGGCCCTGGTCCGCGGCGGGACGACGGTGCTGCTCACCACCCAGTACCTCGACGAGGCCGACCAGCTCGCCGACCGCATCTCCGTCATCGACGCCGGCCGTGTCATCGCCGAGGGCACGCCGGGCGCGCTGAAAGCGTCGGTGGGGTCGGGCACGCTGAACGTGCGGGTCGGCGACCCGGCCCGCCGGGGGGCGGCCCGCGAGCTGCTCGAGCGGGTGCTGGCCGTGCCGGTGACCGAGGACGGCGACCCGGCGGCCCTCACCGCCTCCGTGCCCGACGCCGGGCCGGCCGCCCGGGCGCTCACCGAGCTGGAGGCCGCCGGCATCCCGCTGGCCCAGTTCGCCCTCGGGCAGCCGAGCCTCGACGAGGTCTTCCTCGCCCTGACCGGCCGGCCCGCCGGGACCGCCGCTCCGTCCGCCCCCGATCCGGAGGACCCGCGATGACCACCCTCGACAGCCCGCCGGCCACGACCGCCCCCGCCGAGGTCGCGGCCCCGGACACCGACGCGGTCCTCGCCGCCCTCGGCTCGGGGGAGCGCCCGCGGCCGCAGAGGCCGCTGGCGGCGTCGGCGACCTTCGGCCGGCGCACGCTGCTGCGGATCAAGTACGTCCCCGAGCAGCTGTTCGACGTCACCGTCTTCCCGGTGATGCTCACGCTGATCTTCACGTACCTGTTCGGCGGCGCCCTGGCCGGCTCGGTCGACCGCTACCTGCAGTTCTTCCTGCCCGGGATCCTCGTGCAGAGCATCCTCATGATCACGATGTACACCGGGGTGGCGCTCAACACAGACATCGAGAAGGGCGTCTTCGACCGCATCCGCTCGCTGCCGGTCTGGCGGCCCAGCGCGCTGGTCGGCGCGCTGCTCGGCGACGTCGTCCGGTTCACCCTCGCCTCGGCGGTGGTCATCGGCCTGGGCCTCGCGCTCGGGTTCCGGCCGCGGGGCGGGCCGGGCGGGGTGCTCGCGGCCGTGGCGCTGCTGCTGGTGTTCGCCTTCGCGCTCGGCTGGATCTGGACCTACCTCGCGCTGGTCGTGCGCACGCCGAACGCGGTCATGGGCTGGAGCATGCTGGTCATCACGCCGCTGACGTTCGGCAGCAACATCTTCGTCGACCCCGCCACGATGCCGGGCTGGCTGGAGGCCGTGGTCGAGGTCAACCCGGTCAGCCACCTGGTCAGCGCGGTGCGCGGGCTGGTGCACGGCGCGGTCGCCGGCTCCGACGTCGTCCTCGTGCTGGTGTGGGCGGCCGCGCTGGTCGCCGTCCTCGGCCCGCTGACGATGCGCCGCTACCGCACCCGGAACTGACGTCGGCTACAACGGGGAGGTGCCCGCCTCGCAGCCGACCCTCCGCACCGCCCCCTTCGCCGAGCTCACCCCGTTCGAGGTCTACGCCCTCTGCCGGTTGCGGGTCGACGTCTTCGTCGTCGAGCAGGAGTGCCCGTACCCCGAGCTCGACGGCCGGGACACCGAGCCGGCCACGCGGCACCTGTGGTTCGAGGAGGACGGCGAGGTGCTGGCCACCATCCGCGTCCTCGACGACGGCGCGACCCGGGCGATCGGCCGGGTCGCCACCGCCGCCACCGCGCGCGGGCGGGGGCTGGCCGCGCGGCTGATCGAGGCCGGGATCGAGCTGTGCGACGGCGCCCCGATCACGCTGGGCGCACAGGCGCACCTGCAGGGCTGGTACGAGCGCTTCGGCTTCCGGCTCAGCGGCCCCGGCTACGTCGAGGACGGGATCCCGCACGTGCCGATGCGCCGCGAGCCGGCCTGACCCGCGCTCAGGCCGCCGTCGCCGGCCCCAGGTCGGCGGCGCCGAACGCGGCGTCGAACCGGTCGCACCAGATGACGACGCTCGTCCAGCCGGTCGCGTCGACCCCCGCGGGCACGGCGTAGTTCTGGTCGCCGACGTTGCCCTTGAGCGGCCCGAGGTCGACGAACTCCTCGTCGAAGGCGGCCTCCTCGCCGGTGGCCGGGTTCTGCGACAGGTACACGTACAGCGCCGGGCCGTTGGAGGTCTCGAAGCCCTCCAGCCGGACGACGACCTGCCCGTCGGGGAGCCGCACGACCCGCGCGGTGCCGACGGTCTCGTGCTCGCGGGAGACGAACGTGCCGGAGGCGAGGTCGACCGGCCCGGGCGGCGCCACGGTGATCACCGCTCCCCCGCCGTCGCCGGTCTCCGGGGTCTCCTCCGCGGCCGCCGACGGCAGGCTCTCGTCCACCCGCTCGTCGTAGAAGAGCTTCTGCGGCTGGAACCAGACGAGCGTGACGGCGGCCAGCGCCACCACCACGACCGCCGCCGCCAGCCAGATCCCGGTCCTCCGCCGCGTCGACACGGCGGCGGACCCTAGCCGTGGGTGTGCCGCCCGTGGGGTTCCGCGAGCGTGGCTGTCCGGCGGGCGGGTACCGCGCGTCGCATGGCAGACGACGGGATCCCCGGCGGGTTCGCCGGACGCCTCGGGGCGACGGTGCAGGACGCCGCCGACGGCGCCGCGACGCTGGCGTTCGAGGTCCGCGACGAGCACCTGAACCCGGCGGGCACGCTGCACGGCGGCGTCGTCGCGACGCTGGTGGACACGGTCATGGGCCAGGCGGTGCGCAGCACGACCGGCGACGGCGAGGTGCCCGCGACCAGCCAGCTCACCGTCACCTACCTGCGCCCGGGGAGGCCCGGCCCGCTCGAGGTGCGCGGGCGGGTGCGCACCCGCGGCGAGCACCTGACCATCTGCGAGGCCGACGTCGAGCAGGAGGGGAAGGCGCTGGCCCACGCCGTCGCGACGTTCGCCCTGCTCGAGCGCTGAGAACGCGCGAGCGCCCCGCCGGCCGGGCCGGCGGGGCGCTCGTCGTGTGCAGGCCGGATCAGGCGACCGGCTCGAGGCAGTAGACCGTGCCCTCGTCGCCGGTGCTGCCGTACCAGAGGGCGTCGGTGGCCGAGGCGAAGTCGATGCAGGTGTCGGGGTCGGCGAGGTACTCGCTCTCCGTCTGCTCCTCCTCCTCGATGCCGACCACCCGCAGCTCGGCCGCCGAGTCGTCGCAGTCGACGACGTCGACGTCCGTGCCGCTGGTGCGCTGCACGCAGTCGCCGACCTCGGGGGCGCCGAAGTCGATGAAGCGGAACGCGGCGAGGCCGCCGGCGACGGCGACCGCGGCGACGACGCTGCCGATCTTCTTGCCCTTGCCGGGCTTGCCGGCCGGCGCGGGGCCGCCGAAGGGCCCCGGCTGACCGGGCTGGCCGGGACCGAACTGCCCCGGGGCGCCGGGCTGGCCGAACGCGGGCTGACCGGGCTGCGGCTGACCGGGCTGCGGCTGACCGGGCTGCGGCTGACCGGGCTGCGGCTGACCGAACGCCGGCTGACCGAACGCCGGCTGACCGGGCTGGCCGTACCCCTGCTGGCCGGGCTGGGGCTGACCCCACGCGCCGGGCTGCCCGGGCTGGTCACCGGCGGGCGGCTGCCAGCTCCCCGGCTGCGGGGTGTCCTGCGGCGGAACGGGCCGGCCGGGCTGCGGGCCCCCTGCCGGCGGCGGGGTGCCGGGCTGTCCCGGGTTCGTCATCACGTGCTCCTCGGTGCTCCGACCGGCGCCGGGATGGCACGCGGTCCGACGGGCACCCTCACACACGGCGAACGCGCAGGTCAGGAGGACGCGCCGCAGCCTCCCCCGCGCGGGTCAGGTCGGAAGCGGGGCCGGGAGGGGGTCGTCGAGCACCACGCTGACGCTCGCCGGGGCGCCGGCCGGGTCGTCCTCGTACACCTCGTCGTCGTCCCCCGTGCCGCACTGGCTGACCAGGAGGATGAAGGCGAACACCAGGACGATCAGGCCGAGGAAGGTCCCGAGGAGCACCGCCCGGCCGCGCTTGGGCCGCGGCTGCATGCCCCGCCGCGGGTCGTCGGGGTCGGGCGGGCGGGCGGCCTGGGACATGGGCGGGCTCCTCGTGCAGGACGGACGGGGCCGCGTGTGCTGCGCCCTCTCTCCCCACACATGCCCAGCGCGCCCGCCGGTACGCCTGCGGGGCACGGCGGCGGGCGGCACGATCGCCGCATGACCACAGCCACGTGGAACGGGACCGTCATCGCCGAGTCCGACGACATCGTCACCGTCGAGGGCAACGCCTACTTCCCGCGTGAGTCGGTGCGCGCGGACGTGCTGCGCCCGTCGTCGACGCACACCACCTGCCCGTGGAAGGGCCGGGCGTCCTACTTCTCCCTCGAGGTCGACGGGCAGACCAACCCCGACGCGGCCTGGTACTACCCCGAGCCCAGGGACGCGGCGAGGGAGATCACCGGCCGGGTGGCCTTCTGGCGGGGCGTCGAGGTCCGCTGAACGACGAGGGCCCGGCCGCCGCGGCGGCCGGGCCCTCGCGTCGGTCCGTCACGAGCTGGGGCGTCCACCGGCGAGCTCGCGGGCGGAGGCGGCCTCGTCGGGCGCGAGGGCGGCGCTGCGCTCCTGGCGCTCGATGGCCCGGTGGTAGGCCTCCCAGGCCTCGTCCGGGGAGACGCCCAGCGCCGTGGCGATCTGCTCCCAGCTCGCCCCGCCACGCAGCGCGGCGCGGAAGCCGGTCAGCTGGCTGTCGTGGGCCTTGCGGGCGATGACCTCGCCGAGCGCGAGGATCTCCAGGGACTCCGGCACGTCGAGGGAGGTCTGCTGGCTCAGCAGCGAGGTCCAGTCGTCGTCGTCCCGGTCCCGGACGGTGTTGAGAGTCGTCGCCCCGGAGTCCCGCCGGCTGAGGAAGTCGAGGCGGGTGGCGGCCGTCTGGAGCGAGAACTCCTGCTCCAGGGCCTCGGGAGTGATCTGCATGCCCCCCACCTTCCCCGAGGAGGCGGACGGTCGCGACCCGCTGCGACGCGGATCTCCCCCGGTCGGCGGAGGGCCCGCACCCAGGGTGGGTGCGGGCCCTCCGGAGCGTGTCAGCCGGGCGTCACTCGTCCTCGACGCCCACGGCCTCCTTGGCCACCGCGGCCAGCGCCACCTGCGCGGCACTGATCACGTCCGGCCGGTTCTTGTGCGTCTCCTCGTACCGGATGAGCACGTTGATCTGGCGCGGGTCGCGCAGGGCCTTGGCGGCCTCGGCGGCGTCCGGGGTCGACATCGAGTCGAAGCCCTTGACGGGCAGCTCGTCGGCGGAGACGTCGCCGAGCTCCTCGCGGGCGGCCCGGGCGGCGTCGGCGGCCTCGCGGTTGCCCTCCCGGCCGGCGACCCGCTCGGCCCGGCGCAGCGCGGCGCTCCGGCCGGCCCCCAGGGTCTCGCGGACGGCGCCGGCCAGGCCGCTCGCCCTGTCCGCGGCCTGCCCGAGCTCCTCGCCCATCTTCTGCCGCCGCTGCTCGGCGGTGTCGAGCGCCCCGTTCACCCGGTTGGCGACGAAGCGGTACGGCGCGACGACGGCCCGGCTGGCGGCGCCGGCGACCTGCTGGAACGGGGTGGGCCGCAGCGCGGCGGGGCCGCCCAGCGCCTCCTCGGCCAGCACGACGCGCAGCCAGTCGACGGTCGCCTCGTGGGCGGTGACCAGGCCCTCGGCGAGCCGCACGACCTCCTCCAGGCCGGCCTTCTGGCCGAGCACCTTGAGGTAGAGGGCGCGGTCGAGCAGCTGGTGCTCGAGGGTGAGGTCCTGCAGCAGCGCCTCCTCGATGGGCGCGGCCTGCTCGAAGGTGGCCTTGAGGAGGGCGGCCAGCCGGCCGAGGGCCGGGGTGACGACGTCGGGCACGCCGCCGAGGTCGCGCAGCACGGCGGTGGTGAGGCGGGTGCGCTCGGCGGCGTTGTCGGCGTTCTGGGTCAGCTCGCGGCGGACGGCGTCGGTCCGGGCCTGCAGCACCCGGGTGCGGGCGATCTGCTCCTCGGTCTGGCTGAGCAGGACGAGCGCACGGAGCTGGTTGACGATCTTGGCGTTCTCGTTGTCGGTCACGGCGGGGACTCCAACGATCGGGGACGACCTGACGCCCCCTTCCTGCCCCGCCACCGGGTACTGCTAACAACAGCAAGCGGATTGCTAGCAGTGAGCTGGGTCACGTAGCCGGCGGCACCCACTCGGCCGAGATGCCGAGCTGCTCCCCGATCGCCCGCATCTCCGCCTCGAACAGCGGCGCGGCGTCCATCAGGGCGAACTTGAGGTGCCCGAACACCTCCATGCAGACCAGCCCGTACAGCCGCACCCAGCAGGAGAGGAAGACCGCCATCACGCCCAGCGGCAGCTCGACCGGGAGCTTCGCGCACCACGCGCGCAACTGCTCCTCGAAGTCGGGGGCGAGATCGGCGTCGGCCGGGACCGGGAACGGCCGCCGGAGGTACACGGCCGCCAGGAGGGCGGCGAAGACCCCGCCGAAGCGGCGGGCGGCGACCGCGGCCGGCCCCTCGCCGGTCTCGTCCGGGACGACGCCGTCGGCCGCGGAGCCGAAGAGCAGCCCGAACTCGGCCGGGTGGCCGACCGCCCACGCGCGGAAGGCGCGCGCCGTGACCAGCAGCTGCGCGCCGGGCCGGGGCGGGACGACGGCGTCGCGGGCGGCCTCCAGGTGGTCGCACAGCTCGTCGTAGAGGTCGGCCACCACGTGCTCGACGAGCTCCTCGCGGCTGGCGTAGTAGCGGTACAGCGCCGGCGCGGTCAGCCCGACCTCGCGGGCGATCGCCCGCAGCGCCAGCCCGTCCGGCCCGTGCTCGACCAGCACGCGGCGGGCCGCACTCCGGATGTCACGCAGCGTCTCGGCGCGCAGCCGCTCGCGCCTGCTCACCGGCTCCGCCACGGCCGACCACCTCCCGGGGTTGACGTCAGTGAACGGCGTATGCAGAGTTATCGCCGTTCGCTAACGCTGTTCACCCAGCTTACCGGGAGAGGGAGGGGCTGCCGTGTTCGAGGCCCTCGGCCGAGTGGTGTACCGACGGCGACGGTGGGTGCTGGCGCTCAGCGCCGTCGCCGTCGTCGTCGCGGGTGTGTGGGGCACGGGCGTCTTCGGCCGGCTGACCAGCGGCGGCTTCGAGGACCCGGGCAGCGAGAGCGCCCGGGCCGCCGAGCTGGCGGTCCGCGAGCTGGGCCGCGACGCCTCCGACGTCGTCGTCCTGTACCGCAGCGACGGCCTCACCGTCGACGACCCGGCCTACCGGGACGCGGTCGCCGCGTCCCTGACCGCGCTCCCCGACGGCGTGGTCGAGCGGGCCACGACCTGGTTCGACACCGGCGCCGAGCCGCTGGTGAGCGAGGACCGCCGGTCCACCTACGCCGTGCTGCAGCTGGCCGGGGACGCCGACGCGCGCACCGACGCCGTCGACGTCGTCGAGGAGGAGCTGTCCGCGCCGGGCCTGGAGACGTCGATCGGCGGCGCGACCACGGTCGAGCGCGACATCAACGAGCGGGTCAGCGCCGACATCGCCCGCGCCGAGATGATCTCGCTGCCGGTGCTGGCGGTGCTGCTCGTCGTCGTGTTCGGCAGCCTGGCCGCCGCGAGCCTGCCGCTGGCCATCGGCGTCACCGCGATCCTCGGGGCGTTCACCGCGCTGCGGGCGGTCAGCCTGTTCACCGAGGTGTCGGTGTTCGCCGTCAACATCGTGACGATCCTCGGGCTGGGGCTGGCGATCGACTACGGCCTGTTCGTGGTCAGCCGGTTCCGCGAGGAGGTGCGCCGGCAGGCGACGGTGGAGGACGCGCTGGCCCGCACGATGGCGACGGCGGGCCGCACGGTCGCCGTCTCCGGGATCACCGTGGCGCTGTCGCTGGCCGGGCTGGTGGTGTTCCCGCAGGTGTTCCTCCGCTCGATGGGCTTCGGCGGGGTGAGCGCGGTGCTGGTCGCCATGCTCGCCGCGCTGACCCTGCTGCCCGCGCTGCTGGCGGTCCTCGGGACCCGGGTGGACGCGCTGGCGGTGCCGTGGCGCCGGCGGGTGCGGGACCCGGAGCCCGGCCGCGGCGCGTGGGAGCGGATCGCCCGCGGCGTCATGCGCCGGCCGGTGCTGGTGACCGTCGCCGTCGTCGGGCTGCTGCTGGTGCTCGCGCTGCCGTTCCTGCGGGTGCAGTTCGGCGCCATCGACGTCCGCGCGCTGCCCGCCGGCACGGAGAGCCGGGTGGTGGCCGAGACGATCGACCGGGACTTCCCGCCCGCCCCGTCGGGCCCGGTGACCGCCGTGGTCGGCCTGGCCGACCCGGTCGACTCCCCCGCCGGCGCCGCCGCGCTCGAGGGCTACGTGGCCGACGTCGCCGCGCTCCCGGAGGTGGACGGCGCGACGGTGACCGGCGCGGCCGGCACGACCGCGCGGGTGTCGGTGGCCTACGACGGCGACCCGGTCGACGCCGACGCCCGCGCGCTGGTCGCCGACGTCCGCGCCGTGCCCGCCCCGCCGGGCGGTGAGGTGCTCGTCGGCGGCGAGAGCGCGGTGATGACCGACCTGCTGGACAGCCTCGGCTCGCTGCTGCCGTGGATGGCGCTGATCGTCGTCTCGGCGACGTTCGTGCTGCTGTTCCTGGCCTTCGGGTCGGTGGTGCTGCCGGTCAAGGCGGTGCTGATGAACGTGCTGTCGCTGGGCGCCTCGTTCGGCGCGCTGGTGTGGGTGTTCCAGGACGGCAACCTGTCCGGCGTCCTGGGCTTCACGCCGACCGGGTTCATCGAGGCGACCCAGCCGATCCTCGTGCTGGCCATCGTGTTCGGGCTGTCGATGGACTACGAGGTCTTCCTCATGTCCCGCATCCGCGAGCAGTACGACCTGACCGGCGACAACACCACCGCCGTCGCCACCGGGCTGCAGCGCACCGGCGGGATCATCACCAGCGCGGCGCTGCTGCTGCTCGTGGTGATCGGGGCGTTCTCCACCTCGGGGATCACCTTCATCAAGATGATCGGCGTCGCGATGGCGATCGCGATCGTGGTGGACGCGACCGTCGTCCGGACCCTGCTGGTGCCGGCGACGATGCGGCTGCTGGGCCGGGCCAACTGGTGGGCGCCGGGGCCGCTGGGCCGGCTCTACGCCCGCTACGGGATCCGCGAGTCCGACGGCGCGGAGCCGGACGCCTCGCCGTCGCCGCGGCCGCGGGTGCCGGAGCCGGCCGGGGTCGGCTGACGTGCGGGTCGCACCGGCTCCGCGGGACCGCCGCGGAGCCGGTGCGGCGTCTCAGCGCGCCGGGGCCGGGGGCACCGGGGGCCGGCGGCGGGTCTCCAGCCGCAGCACCGGCTGGGTCAGCTGCGCCAGCGCGGCGCAGCGGGCGCAGACCGGGCCGGGGTGGGTCTCGGCGGCGCAGGTGTCACACAGCACGCGGGTCTCCTCGCTCGGGAGTCCGTCAGGACTCGGGAGCCAGAAGATGCCACCCACCTGCGACGTCGCGCCCGCCCGTGGGACGGGTGTGACGTCTCGTCAGCGATCCGTCACCGAAGCCGGCGACGACGGCGCGGCGGGACCGCTCCCCCACCCCGGGCGGCGGCGCAGGACGGTGGTCGCGACGGGGCGGGACGTGGGCGCGCAGGCCTGGTCAGGGCCACTGTGCGAGGTGCTCAACGGGACCTCCCGGGACGGTGTCCGCCGAGGATGGCGGCGCCCCGCCCGCGGCGCGAGACCCGGCGCGACGCTGGGACGAGACGTCACACGATCGACCCACCCCGTTCCCCCGTCCGGCACCGTCCGGCCCCCGGGGACGCCGTGCGCCGCGTGTCGACCTGCTGCTGCCCCAGCGGGCCGGAGACCGCAGCAGGTCGACGACGGGCGCTGGGTCAGCCTGCGTCCTCCGTTCTGACGCCGGCGAGTGGTCGCACGTCGGGGTCACCGCACTTCGACGACCCCGACGAGCGACCACTCGGCGCCGGATGTCGACCTGCTGCCGCCTCAGCGGGTGGGAGACAGCAGCAGGTCGACACCCGTTCACGTCAGCCGGCGTCCTCCACGGCCCGGCCCTCGTCCTCCGCCGTGACGCGCGGGGCGACGTCGTCGGGCAGCTGGGGAGCCGGGGCGACCCACGGCCGCAGCGGCTGGACCACCTGGCCGTAGAAGCCCTCGACGGTGCCCGTGACGCTCGGGATGAAGGCCCCGCGCACACCCGACCGCTTGGCGCCCATGGGCTGGGTCCACGTCAGGGTGAAGGTGGAGACCTCCGAACCCGATGAGCCGGTGAGTGCCGCGGGCTTCTCGCGGACGTCGCGCAGCTGTTCGCAGGTCGTCTCCCGGGCGCCGGCGAAGGCGACCTCGATGAGGAGGTCGTCGGGCGCGTCCTTGAGCTGGCGGAGCAGCCAGGAGATGCGCCGCTGGCCGGTGCCCTCCTGTGGCGCCGCCACCCGGGTGCTGACCCGGACCTGGGCGGTCCGCAGGTCGGCCACCACGGTCAGCGGGCCGATGGCTCCCGGGACCTTGACCGTGGCACTCAGGGACCCGGTGGATGCCAGCGCCTCGATCCCGGCCCGCGTCCGGGCGACGGGGTCGGTGGCCAGCTTGCGCGGGAGGACGTGGGTGACGGTGACCCCGAGCTCCGCCGACAGGCGCAGGCTCAGGTGGCGGATGAGCCGGATCCAGGAGTCGACGACGCCGGGCACCTTGCGGTCGTTGGCCCGCAGCGTGCCGGCGGACACCGCCTCGCGGACCGGCACCCAGGACGCACCCATGTCGTCGAAGCCGGCCGCACCCGACCGGGGGTGCTCCAGGTAGCGCACGAATTCCGAGAGGACCCAGGCCTGCAGCGGGTCGTCGACCCCGCGGTGGTCGAGGACCATCTGGGCCTCGTGCAGCACCTCCGCCCACGACAGGTGGAACAGCGCGACCTTGGCCAGCTTGCGGCGGTCGACGACGACCGGGTGCTCCCCCACGCCCGGCGGGATCTCGTTGGAGAGGGTGACCACCGCGTCGAACCCCTGCTGACGGGCGACGTCGAGGTAGTTCTCCACCTGGTCACGGCGGAGCTGCCCGCTGCCGGTCTTGGTCTCCAGCAGGCAGGTCCACACCCTGCTGCCCCGGGCGACCCGGATGACCCCGTCGGGGAACACCGTGGTCTCGCCGCGCGGGAAGCCGACCTCGAGGTAGGTCTCGACCGTCCCGGCCGGTGCTCCGAGCCGGGCGGTGATGCCCCGGCCGAAGGCCCGGACACCCATCATCGTGGCCATGAGCGCCGAGGTGGCGCGCTTTTCCTGCTCCTCCGCGTTGCCGACGCCCGACACCGAGAACAGCCGCGCCGGCTGCCAGGACTCGTCGCCGGCCAGCTTGAGCGCGGGCTTGGTCACCGCGGGCGTCGCCCGCTTGCGGGTCCGCACGCCGCGCGCGGCCGGCGCGGGACGCGGCGCGGCTCCCGAGGCGACCGGCGTGGCGCGGGGTGTGGGCAGGTCGATGACGACGGCCAGCGGCCGGTCCGCGCCGGGGGCCTCGATCTCCTGGACCTCGACCAGTTCCTCGGCGGTCTCGTCGGCGGGTTCGTCCGCCACCGGCTCGTCCTCGACGGGAGGCTCCGGCGCCTCCTCCGCAGGGACCTCGGGGACGGACTCCTCCGCCTGCGGTTCCTTCTCGACCGTGACGCCGAAGCTCTCGGCGAGGCCGGCCAGTCCCGAGTCCCAGCCCTGGCCGACGGCGCGCACCTTCCACGCGCCGTCGCGCCGGTACACCTCACCGAGCACGAGCGCGGCCTCGGCTCCCACGTCACCGACCGCGTAGCCGAACAACGGCACGCCGGTCCCGTCGAGCACCTGCATCCGCAGCCCGGAGAGCCGGCCCAGGGTGCCGGTGCCGACGCTCGCGGTGACCGCGACGCGGACGACGTCCTCGGGCAGCCCCTCCAGGTCCAGCGCGAGACCGGCCTGGACACCGGCGTCCGTGCTGGTCTGGCCGAGGTACTGCACGGTGCCGTCGGGCGAGGCCGGCTGGTTGTAGAAGACGAGGTCGTCGTCGGACCGCACCCGCCCGTCGGCGGCCAGGAGCAACGCCGAGGCGTCGACGTCGGCGTCCTCCTCTTGCTGGTCCCAGGTGACGACGACGCGCAGTCGCAGCACCTCCGGTGGGAGGGCGGCGTTCTGGCCCTTGGACAGTGCGACGGGGACGGCTCCGGCTTCCAGCACGCCGGAAAGCTACGAGCGCCTGCCGACAGGGGGTGGGATTACGGACGCTCCGGTCCCCTCCTGTCGCGCGCCCCTCCTCCACCCCACCTGTCTCACCATCTGACACCAGAGGGTCACGGCGCGTGCGGGATCAGCGACACCGGCTGGTTCCCGACCTACTCTCCCCGAGGCCGGCGCGGAGAGCGCCCGGCACTGCACAGGAGGACGCCGCGCATGACGACCACGCTGGTGCGGGGCGCCAACGCACCGCTGCGCTCGGCAACGCAGCAGCCGACCGCCGAGGTCCGGGTCGAGCTCGCCTGGCGCGGTGCCGGCGTGCCCGCCGTCCTGACCGCGGTCGCCTGCGACGACCGCGGCCGCGCGCTGAGCCCGGCGCACCAGGTCACCTGGCAGCGCCCGACGCCGACCGGCGACCGTGAGCGCTTCGAGGTGCTCGTGGACCTGCGCGCCACCCCGGAGGACGTCGTCAGCGTCGTCCTCGCGCTGGACGCGCCCGGGCCCGGCGCGCGGGCGCTGACCGGACTGACGGCGACGGTGCGCACCGCGTCCGGCGAGCCGCTCGCCGCCTACCCGGTGGAGGACCTTCCCGACGCCCCCGGCCTGCTGGTGACCGAGGTGTACCGCCGTTCGGGCCAGTGGAAGGTCCGCGCGATCGGCCAGGGCCTCGCTCAGGGCCGCGCAGGACTCCTGCGCTCGGTGGGCCTCCCGAGCTGACCGGCACAGACCACGGCCGCGGACGACTTCAGAGGTCGCCGTCAGGGCCGATACCGATACTCGACCGACCCGGACCCCCGTGTGGGGTCCACCGACGGGGGGAACCGATGCTCGTCCCTCGCGTGCCCACAGGCCCGCGGCCGACCGCCGAGGGCGCCGCGTGACCGGCCCCGGTGGGGCCGGCTCCTGGGGGGCGTGGCCGTCCGGACCCACGGGAGGCGCGTCCACGCCGGGCGGGTTCCCCTCGCCCGGCGGATTCCCGTCGACGGGTGGCTTTCCGTCCCCTGGCGGGTTCCCGTCCCCCGACGCACCCGCCCCGGGCCCGCTCGGGAGCACCGGCTCCCCGTGGGGTCCGACGCCCGCCGGAGCGCCGGCCGAGCGGGCGACGCCGCCGGTCGCCCTGCTGGGCGCCGCGCTGCTCGCCCCGCTGGTGACCGTGCCGCTGCTGTTCCTCGACGGGTGGGGCTGGCACGTCCTCGGCTGGGCGGTCGCCACCTTCGGCGCCGCCGCACTGCTCATCGCCGCCACCCTCGCCGACACGCGGCGCCGTGCCTCCGCCTGGTACCTCGGCCGCGACGGCCTGGTCAGCGCGCTGCGGCTGGGCACCGTCGTCCTCGCCCTGCTCGCCGCCGGTGCGCACGCCTGGCTGTTCGCCGACTGGTTCTCCCGCCTCGAGGTGTTCGCGTGACCGCTGCACTCCCCCGCCGGGCGGCCGCGCTCCTGCTGGTCTGCGTCGGCACCGTCCTCGCGCTCACCGGCCTCGCCGGCCCGGCGGCGGCCGCGCCGTCCCCGGTGGGCACCGCCGCGCTGCAGGACCTCGGCGCCTGCCTCGCCGACCAGCAGCAGGCCGACGTCCTGCTGCTCGTGGACGAGAGCGGCAGCCTCGGCCGCACCGACCCCGACGACACCCGGGTCGCCGCGGCGCAGCTGCTGCTGGCCCGGCTCGCCGACACCGCCGCCCGTAGCGGCGCGACCATCGACCTCGCCGTCAGCGGCTTCTCCGCCGGGGTCCGCGGCGCGCTGGACTGGTCGCCGCTGACCGAGGGCTCCCTGCCCGACGCGTCGGCTGCGGTCGCGGACTTCGCCGGCCGCGACGACGGCTTCGAGACCGACTACTGGACGGCGCTGACCACGGCCCGCCAGCAGCTGGTCGACCACCGCGACCCCGGGTCGGCCCGTCCCTGCCAGGCGCTGGTGCTGTTCACCGACGGGCAGTACGAGCTGTCCGCCCGTGAGACGGACGCCGAGCGCCGGCAGTACGGCGAGACCCTGCCGATCCCCGGCGCGGAGACCGTCCCGATCACCTCCGACGAGGCCGCCGCCCAGGTGGCCGAGGCCGGCCGGACCGACCTCTGCCGGCCCGGCGGCGTCGCTGATCAGCTCCGCGAGGAGCGCATCCTGCTCATCGCGCTGGGCCTGTCCGGCGACGGCGTCGACCTGGGCCTGCTCGGGCGCATCGCCGAGTCGGCGGGGCCGGAACCGTGCGGCCAGGCCTCCCCCTATGGCCTGTTCCTCCCCGCCGACGACGTCCAGGACCTGGTGCTGGCCTTCGACGCCGTGGGCGACCCGGCCAACCCGCCGCAGGCGCCGGTCGAGAAGAGCGTCTGCGTGGGCACGGCCTGCCCGCAGCAGGCGCACACCTTCACCCTCGACGCCTCGATCACCTCCATCCACCTCGTGGGCACGTCCGACGCGGCGGGGATCGACGTCTACGTCCAGCCGCCCGGCGTGCCGCAGTCACAGCTGCTGCGCTACGACGCGGCCCGGCCCGCGGGCGTCCTCCCCGCCGGTGCGGTCGGCCTCGACTACACGTGGTACGCCGACGGCGCCTTCTCGGTCGACGCGTCGATCCCGGCCGACGGCGCCAACTGGTCAGGCCCCTGGCAGGTGGTCTTCGTCGACCCGACCGGCCAGAACCCCGACGCCGTCACCCGCACCCAGCTGACCATCCAGGCGGACCTGGCCGCGGTCGTCGGCCCGGGCGACCCCGTCGAGTGGCGGGTCGGCGAGGACGTCGGACCGCTGTCGTTCGCGCTGGTCCGGTCGGACGGCACATCGGCCACGCTCGGCGACCCGGCCCCCACCCTGGCGCTCGACGTCGCGCTGCGCGCCGACGACGGCACCGAGGCCGTGCTGGCCACCGCCGTCCCCGGTCCCCAGCTGGGCCTCGTACTGCTGACGGTGCCCGCGGACTTCCCGCCGGGCCCCGCCGAGCTGCGCACCTCGCTCGCGGTCACCACGGTCAGCGGCCAGGTGCTGCAGCCGCAGGTACGCACCGCGCAGGTCGACGTCCTCCCGCCGCTGGGCTTCCCGACCGTCGCCGCCGACCCGGTCGACTTCGGCCGGCTGGAGGGCACCGGGCCCAGCGACACCGTGAGGATCCCGGTCACCGGCCCCGGCTGCGTGTGGGTGGAGTCCGCGACCCTCGACGTCCACCCGGCCGGCGTCGACGGGGTCACCGTGATCTCGCCGTACCGCAGCGCAGCGGAGTGCCTGGAGGTGGCCGACGGCGAGACCGCCGAGCTGACCGTGCAGCTCTCGAGCGCCGTCGCGGACGCCGGTGACCTGCAGGGTGACCTGGTGCTGCGCGCCGCGCCCGAGGGCGTCGACGGCGCCGAGCGCGAGGACCGCGCGGTCGACGTCCGGGTGGCCTACGCCGCCGAGCTCGTCCGGCGGGCCGACACCGGCGTGTTCCTCGGCGCCCTGATCGGGGCGCTGGTGCTCGGCATTGGCCTGCCGGTGCTGGTGTTCCTCCTCGGCCGCCGGATCGCCGCCAAGCTGCCCGACAAGCCGCTGCAGTCGACGCTGCTCGACGTGCGGGTGGGCCCGGGCGGGCTGTCCGGCGCCGCGCTCGACCGCGCGTGGGACCCGGTCCCGCCGCCGGCCGGCGGCCGGAAGCAGGCCGTGCTCTCGGGGGTCCCGGTGCGGGCCCGCGCCGGCGTGAAGATCACCGAGGCCGGCTACGCCGAGGTCGAGGACCCGGCGCGGGTCGGCGTGTCCGGCGCGCCGGGCGGGAGGGCGCCGAAGTCGCTCGCCGCGCGGCTGCCGCTCGCGCTGGCCGGCAGCTGGACGGTGCTGCTGGACCGGGCGACGGCGGCCTCCGACGCCGCCGAGGTGCCGGCCCGGCTGCTGCTCGTCGTCGACGCGGCGGCCACCGGCGAGCAGCGGGAGGCGCTGCTGTCCCGCGCCCGCGCGGAGGGCGCCGGCGCCGTCGACAGCCTGCGGGCCGCGGCCCAGGAGAGCGCCGACGCCCCGACGGCTCCCCCACCCCCGCCGGACCCGTTCGGCGGCCCCTCCGGCGGGAGCACCCCGCCCGGCGGCGGCCCGGCGCCGGACCCGTTCGGCGGCAGCCCCGCGCCGGCGTGGCCGGGCGGGGGCAGCTCGTGGCCGCCGGCGACGCCGGCAGCGCCGGCGCGTGACCCCTTCGCCGGCGGGGACGGCTCCCCGTGGCCGTCCCCCTCCTCCGACCCATTCCGGCGCTGACGGCGCCGCGCACCACGCACTGACCTGGAGACCCCGTGTACAAGATCTGCGTCGTCGGCCTGGGCGGCTCGGGCGGCAAGACCCTGCAGTTCCTCATGGACCAGCTGCGCTCGGAGCTGAGCACGGTCGGCTGGACCGCCGACCACCTCCCGCGCTGCTGGGAGTTCGTGCACATCGACGTCCCCTCGGCGCCCGACGGCGTCGGCCCCGGCCTGCCGCAGACCGTGCCGGCGCAGGGCGGGACGTACATCCCGGTGAGCAACCCCACCGACAGCTACGCCGTCCTCGACTCGGCGCTGCAGACCACGCTGTCGTCCCAGCCCACCGGCAGCCAGTTGCGCCAGCTGGCCCGCTGGCGGCCCGACCCGGGCAAGGTGACGACGCCGATCACCGAGGGCGCCGGCCAGTACCGGGCGGTCGGCCGGCTGCTGACCCTGGCCCGGGCCGGCCTGGTCTACGACCGGCTGGTGCCGGTGGCCGAGCGGCTCAACCAGGGCGCGGCCGACAGCGACCTGCGCGCGCTCACGAACCTGCTCAAGCTGGACGACAAGCCGTCCCAGGGGACGCTGGTCTTCGTCGTCTCGTCGCTGGCCGGCGGCACCGGCGCGTCCATGACGCTCGACGTCTGCAACCTGCTGCGCGCCGTCGCCGGGCAGGTGCCGAACTTCCCCGCCGAGCAGGCCCTGGCCTTCCTCTACACGCCGGACGTGTTCGAGCGGCTGCAGGCCAACCGGCGCGCCGGGGTGAACGCCAACGCCCTCGGCACGGTCGCCGAGCTCATGTCGTCAATGGCCGCCCGGCAGACGCCGTGGACCCCCCAGGAGTGGTCGGTCTACGGCGGCGTCCCCCAGCCGGTGAAGCCCGGCCGCGGGCCGCTGCTCGCCTTCCCCGTCGGCGCCTACAACGGCATCACCGGTGCCCGGTTCGGTGACGGCGCCTCGGACACGGTCTACCGCGGGTTCGCCCGGTCGCTGTCCTCGCTGTTCGTCTCCGAGTCCCAGCAGACCAGCCTCAAGGCCTACGCCATCGGCAACCTGGAGTCCGCGGCCACCTCGCTGCAGGACCGCACCCAGCTCAGCGTCCAGCCCGCCCGCCACGGCGCCGAGGGCGAGACCACGGAGCCGCTGGTCTTCGGCTCCATCGGCTTCGCCTCCCTCGGCCTGGGTCGCGACCGGTACGCCGAGTACGCCGCCCAGCGGCTGGCCCGCCGCGGGCTCGAGCGGCTGCTGCGCGGCCACTGGGACGTCACCGTGCACACCGGCGAGCGCAGCCCCCAGCAGGCGGTCGCCGCCACCGCGGCCGAGTACTACCCGCAGTTCCTGCAGTGGGCCGGGCTGCCCGACCTGCGCCTGCGGGACACCAGCTACCTGCGGTTCCTCGTCGACGACGTGTGGGCCGCCGAGGCGCGCGAGAACCTGGCGGCCACCTCCACCCAGTCCACCGTGGCGCCGGCGATGGCGCCGGGCTACGCGGCCAAGGGCGCGCACTTCGCCCAGCAGCTGGCCGGCCTGATCAGCTCGTCCTTCCACCAGGTGGTGGGCGACGCCGAGGCCGAGCTGCGCGAGGCCGCCGTGCGGTGGGTGCCCGCCGTCCAGGCGCGGCTGGAGACGGCCGCGCTCCGGGTCGCCGGCGAACGCGGGCTGCCGGTGGCCGAGCGGGTGCTCGAGACGCTGGCCGGCGACCTGCAGGCCGCCGCCGACCAGCTGACCCGGAACTCGGCCACGACCCTGCACCCGCAGGAGATCGCCGCCGACGTCACCGGCGAGCTGCAGACGGTCACCTCCGCCATCGATGCCAACCACGGCGTCGTCGGCCGCGCGACCACCCGCATCCGGCAGCACTTCGCCGACCTGTTCGTCCGCAAGGGCGCAGCCCTGGCCGGCGACCTGCTCGCCCAGCTCGGCACCGACCTGCTGCCGCCCCTGCGCACCGGGCTGCAGCACGCCCGGGAGGCGCTCGAGGCCGCCGAGCGGGCGACCGTCGGCAACGCCCCGGTGTCGACCGTGGCGACGACCGAGGTGCAGCAGTGGCCGGTCGGTGACGACGTCCCCGGCCGGTTCGCCACCGCGCAGAACGAGGTCCTTCTCGAGGACATCGCCACCTACCCGCGGTCCTTCGCCGACCAGCTGGTGCAGAACTACAACGGCTTCGCCCCCGGCGGTGGCGCCCCCTCGGCCGAGCGCGCCGAGGAGCTCGCCGTCTTCGAGGTGCTGACGTGGCTGCACGCCGACGTCCGCACCCGGGTCCGCTCCGCCGACCGGCTCACCGGGATCGACACCAACGGCTCGCCGGTGCGCATCGGCCGCCGCTCGGAGTGGTGGCCGCAGGCGCTGGCCTCGGTCAACCCGTCCCGCCGGGCCACCTACCGCGTCGAGCTGGACCACACGGCCGTGCTCGACGGCGCCCGCGCATGGGTCAACCGGGCCGACGAGGTGATGGGCAAGTTCATCACCCAGGGCCTCGACGCCTACCTCCAGCGCGAGGGCGCCGGCGTCCACGAGCGGGAGGCGCTCGCCCGCCACTTCGTCGACCGCTTCGAGGCCGCCCTGCAGCTGGCCGCCCCGCTCGTGGCCGTGGACACCAGCATGGTCCAGGCGGTGCACGACGTCCGGGTCGAGGTGACCTACCAGTTCGGCGAGGTGCCGCTGGCGGGGCACCGGGACGTCGTCGAGCGGATGGCCGACGCGCTGCGCCGCGGCGCCAGCGACAACGACGCCGTCGAGCGGCTCCACCGCGCGGTGACCGAGGTGTCCCGCAGCCGGATCGACATCCTGGGCAACTACGCGGGCATCTACAACCCGGTCGTCTTCTCGTCGCTGCAGCGGCCTATCCGCAAGCAGTGGACCGAGTCGAACTCGCCGCAGCTGCGCGGCAGCTTCTGGCGCTGGCGCCGCGGCCGGTCGCTGACCGACTACGCCCCGGTCTCCCGCACCTGGCTGCAGTCGATGATCACCGGCTGGCTGGTCGGCCGGCTCACCGGCGAGGTGCTCGTGCCCGGTGAGGGCCCGATCCTCGACGGTGGGGTCGCCGTCTGGTCGGAGGAGCTGCGCGCCTTCACCCGGCTGCCGCACCCGCTGCTCGGCGCCGAGGACCCGGCCCGCGACGCGCCCGGCTGGGGCCTGCTGGCCGCCGTCGTCGAGTCCCTGCCCCTGGCGATCGCCCTGTGCGACGGCAACACCCAGCTGCCGGCGCTGCAGCCCTACCAGGCCCTCTTCCAGCTCGGCCGGTTCCTGCAGTCGGCCGACGAGCGGCAGCCGAACGACGCGCTGCTCACCTGGATCCGGGACGGCCGGACCCGCAGCGGCGCGCTGCCCTGGGGGGAGGCCCCGGTCGTGGCGACGCCGGAGCAGCGGCTGGCCGAGGCCCGGGAGTGGTGCGCGTCGCTGGGTGAGGACGCCACGAGCCTGCTGCCGCCGGACGCGTCCGTGCCGGGTCCGCGCGGGGAGTTCAGCACCGTGAGCCCGCACAACTTCTGGAAGGTGCCCCGGGACTGGGAGATCGCGCCGCAGCTGCTCACCGCGAGCTCCCAGCTGCTGGCCAACCTGGAGCTCCCCGACTACACCGGGCTCGCCCTGGCGCCGCAGGCGGCCAGCGGCATCACCCGGACGCGCGCGTGACCGCCCCCGGCTCCGGCCCCACGACGGTCGTCCTCGGCCGGTTCGGCGGCGGCGCGGCGGCGGACGTCCGCGAGGTCGTCCGCGACTGGACGGCGGCCGACCTGCTGGGCCCGTCGGTGTGGATCGACCTGGACCAGCCGTCCGGGCCGCCGCAGCTGACCGTCGTCGACCGGGACGGCGCGCGCACGTCCCCGGCCGAGCAGTGGCTGGCCGTCTCTGGCATCACGGGGGCGCGCGTGGTGCTGGTGCAGGTCTTCACCGACGACGCCGGCACCGCGCCGCGGCCCGCCGTCCCGGCGACGACCGCGGCCCTGGCCCTCCTCGAGCGGATCGGCCTGGGCCACGCGCCCCTGGTCAACCTGCTCGTCCCCGCCACCGGCGCGACACCCGTCCCCGAGGAAGCCGTCGTCGGGTCCCGGCCCAACGTCCTGCTGCAGGCGCGCGACGGGCAGAGCCCGACCGCGGTGAGCCGGCCGGTGCCGGCCGGGGAGCTCGCCGCGCACGCCGCCTCGGGGCTGGCCACCGTCGCCGGGCTGTGGACCGCGATGGCCGAGGCGCCGTTCGACGGCACCCAGGTCTGGCCGGGCACGCAGGTGACCGTCGCCCGCGCCTTCGCCCGGACCCTGGACTCCCAGGCGGTGTTCACCGGGCTGTCCGAGCAGGTGTACCGGGCCGAGGGGGCGCTCCCCCGGGCGCGCACGCCCCGCGGGGACCGGCTCACCGACGTCCCCGACGTGCAGGCGCTGCCCGCCGCGGAGGCCGCGGCGACCGCCGTCCTGGAGCTGCACCGCGGCCTGACCCGGTTCGCCGCCCCGCCGCCGTTCACGCCCGCTCCCCGCACCGGCGTCGGGCTGCTGCAGGCGGTGCGGATGTTCCTCTCCTTCCTGTGGGCGGCGATCCGGAACGCCCCGAGGGCGTGGGTCGAAGGGCTCGTGCACCGGACCGCCGGCGCCATCGCCGGGTGGGCCAACGACCGGCTCTTCGGCGACCGGTCGGGCTACGAGGTGCTGGTGCTCGGCGTCCGGCCGGCCAACCGTCCGCCGCAGTCGGCCGACGAGGACGACATCAGCGTGCTCATCGACGAGGCGACGCGGCTGTCGGCCCAGGTGTCCCCGGGCAGCGAGGTCGCCACGGTCGACGCCGGCGCGTTCTGGAACGACGTCACGGCGGTGGGCGTCAGTCTGGCCGACGGGTCGGCGGTGCACCCCAGCGTGCGGATGCCCCACTTCGGCCAGGACCGGCAGGTGCTCGACCGGCCGGAGCTCATCGTCCCGCCACCGGCCGAGCCCGTGCACCGGCTGCCGGTCGGTGCCCTGCCGGAGGCCGGCGCCGTCGAGGTGCACCCCGACGACCCCTACCTCGCCGCCCAGGCCCACCGGCTGCTGACCGGCGAGCGCGACCGGCCCGGCGCAGGGACGAACGACCCGTCCCGCTACGCCGTCCTCGACGGCACCCTGCGGTCGCTGGGCACCTGGATGGCCAAGCAGCGCAGCTTCACGTGGACGCTGGGCTCGTCGCTGTCCTGGGAGCTCGAGCAGGCCCGCCGGACGCTGAGCGAGGCGATCGGCACCGCCGGGGACACCGGCGGCGACGAGCCGCCGGCGCGCATCCTGGAGACCCAGCGGCGCACCCGCCGGTTCGTGCTCGGGGCCCTGGCCGCGGTGGTGGCCGCCCTGCTGCTGGTCGTCGGGCTGGTCGTCGGCGAGGTGCTCTCCGTCCTCGTGGGCAGCCTCGTCGGCGTCGGCCTGCTGGTCGTGTGGTTTACCAGCTCCGCGCTGGTGTTCATGCGCCGGCAGAAGGAGCTGTTCACCTGGCTGCACGAGCGCGACGAGCAGCGGGCACGCCGGGAGTGGGCCCAGAAGCACGTCGCCCACGTGGCACGCGAGGTGCAGCGGCTGGGCGTGCTGTACCGGCAGAGCCGGCTGTGGACCCGGGTGCTCTCCCGCGTCGTGCACGACCCCTTCGGCGCGGCCGGGACCGCTGACGAGGAGTCCGCCTACCCGACCGGCCTGTCCGGGACGCTGCCACTGTCGCTGGCAGTCGGTTCGGCCGGCTTCTCGGCCGACGAGCACGTGCAGCTGGTGCACGAGGCGCGCCGGGCCCAGGTGCACGTCGGCTGGCTCGGCGCCCAGCTGCAGGCCCGCATCGAGGCCGCACTCGCCGCCCGCTCGCAGCGGTACGGGCGAGCCGAGCACACCACCGTCTGGAGCGACACCGGCTACTCCGACCAGGGACCGCTCACCGAGCTGGTGCGGACACTGGGCACGCCCGGGGACCGGCACGCCGCCGCGGCCGCCGCCGACGCGCGGTTGGTCGACTGGCTCACCCGGCTGGGTGCGGAGCGCGGACTGGAGTGGTCGCTGGCCGTCGTCCACCCGACGGTGGCGGTGACTGCGGGCATGCGCGAGGAGACCGTGTCCGGCCCGGCGTTCCTGTCCCCGGTGCTCGGGAGCGCCACCCACCTCGACCGGGAGGGCTTCAGCTCCACCGGCGCGGTGATGCTGGCCAACCAGGTCGAGTCCACCGTGCTCGCCGCCGTGGGCGTCCCGGTGCCCCCCGGTACGGCCACCCAGCTGCGGGTGGTCCCGGCGGCCGGCCGCCGCAGCATGGACCGCTTCGTCGCCCGGCTCGACCTCACCCGCCAGCTCACGCTGGACCAGGTCGCGCACTTCACCCCGTCCACGCCCCAGGAGCCCGAGCCGCCGGCACCGGTGTCGCGCGGCATCGGCACGAGGAGCTGACCGGCGTGCTGTGGGACCTGCTGGCGCTGACCGGTCAGCTCTTCCTGCTCATGTGGCTGGCCACCGCGGTCTTCTGGGCTCTGGCCGGCGTCGCGGTGGCCGGTGCGCTGGGCCGGCCGGCCTGGCAGGGCCTGCTGTTTGGGGCGGTGCTGCCCGGCGTCGGCCTGGTCGTGCTGCTGGTGGTCGAGGTCGTCCGCCACGGCGGCACCGCCGGCGTGCGCGCACGGCCGGCCGCGCCGTGGCGGGTGCGCGGCGCCCGGGAGGCGGCCGCCGGCCTCGCCGTCCTGGGCGCCGTCGCGGTCGTCGTGGTGACCGGCCTGCGCGACACCCGGCTGGCCGTCGTCACCGGGCAGGTGTCCTTCACCGTCCGAGACCTCGGCCTGGCCACTGTCACCGGGGTCACCGTCCTCGTGCTCCTGGGCGCCGCCGTGCTGGCCTGGCGCCGACCGAGCCGGGTCGCCGCCGTCGCGGTCGCCTGGTGCGCCTCCTGGTGGCTGCTGTGGGCCGTCGGCGCGCTGCTGGTCGGCGACACCCTGCGGGTGCTCGCCGACTCCACCGGCCTGGCCGACGCCCTCGACGCAGCGGTCGAGGTCGGGACGTCGTGGTGGCTGCTGCTCGGCGTCGCGGTCGCGCTGCTCGCCTGGAGCACCGCGCTGGTCGTCACCGGCGTCCGGGGCCGGGTGCCGGAGCCGCTGACGCCCGGCCTGCCCCAGCCGGGCCTGCCCCAGCCGCGGGCCGGCGCGGACCCGTTCGCGCCGCGCGCTCCGTTCGCGGCGCCGGATCCCTTCGCCGGTCCGGCCGACCCGTTCGCCGGTCCCGGCCCGCGGCCGGGCTCAGGAGGCTGGTGAGGCGTGCGCCAGCGCCCTGACCACCGCCGCTGCGTCGGGCCGGGGCTCCGGGACGACGACGGTGCCCAGGCCGCTCGCGGCCACGGTGCGACCCGGCTCGGGCGCGGCCAGCACCACGCGGTAGCCGGACGCCGCGGACCCGCCCTCTTGGTCGGTCACCGTGACCACGACACCCGGTCGACCGTCGCCGACCGTGGTGACCGCACGGGACCCGGTGCGGAGGCCGATCTCGGCGGTCCAGGCGCGGAGGAACTCCTCGGGGTCGTCAGCCAGGCCGAGCTGTCGCGGCGGCTCAGAGCGGTCGCTGACCGCCACCACCGTGACGGCGGGCTGGTCGGCGGCCGCGGCGAGGGCCTGGACGGCGCCCAGGACGCTGGCCACGGTGCCGGCCACCAGTCGCGGGCGCATGGACGCGGACAGGTCGAGCACCGCGGTCACCGGGACGCCGCTGGCGACCAGGCCGGCGTGACCGGCCAGCGCCGTGGCCTCGCGCAGGGCCTGCGGGACCTCGACGTGCGTGGGCGCGGGTCCGCCGCCGCGCAGCCACGGGTCGCGAGTGGGCACGTAGGGCACCTGCTGCGGCAGGACGGCGTAGCCCGTGTCGGTCGGCGCCAGGCTCAGCGCCACGGTCGCGGTGCCCCCGACGGTGTCCAGGCCGGGGTGCTGGAAGGCCTCCTCCGCGCCGGCGCCCGGGCCGGTGCGCACCACCAGCGACAGGGACAGCGGGTGCGCCGCCGGCGCGGTGACCACCAGGTCCAGCCGTTGCCACCCCGTGGGCAGCGCGCCGGCGTCGAGCAGCCAGGTGTTGTCGGCCCAGGGCTGGCGGCGCAGACCGGGGACCTCGGCGTCGGGGAAGCGCAGGTGCTGTCCGGAGCCGGTCACCAGGTGTGCAGCGACCTCGTCGCCGGGCCGCAGCCCCTGCCACTCGACCAGGCACTGGGCGCCCGGCAGCGGCTCGCGCTGGTTGACCGTCATGAGCACCGTCATCGGGTAGCTTCCCCCTCCGGATCCGGATCGTCCGTGTCCCGGCCACCCGGCCGGACGCCGCCGCAGTGTGACAGAGCGCCGGCCCGCCTGGGCTCGCTGCCGGCCCATCCGCGCGTCCCCTCAGGGGCGGCCTCCCCCGCCGTCCCGTCCCCGCACCACACGAGGAGTCCCCGTGGCGTCAGCCCTCTATAGCGCGCTGCGCACCGCGCGTGACCAGCACGGCGTCGCTCCCGATGCGAGCGACGGCGTGTTGCTGCTCATCGCCCGGTCGCGCGTCGGGGACCCCGACCAGCTCGCCGATCTGCTGAGGGACAAGGGCATCACGCTCGCGCCGTCGTCGGTGCACGAGCTGGCCCGACTGGTCCGCGAGAACGGTGGCGGGACGCCCCCCGCGCCCCCGGCCGCCGCGCCCGCGTCCGGCGGCGCCATGGGTTTCCTGACCCGCGTCGACGACCAGCCGGCCGGCCGTGTCGTCGACAGCATCCCGCCGGCGCCGGCCACGCCTCCGCCTCCCACGGCGCGGCGCCACCGCCGCGGGCCGTCCCCCGAGCAGGCGGCCTCCCGCAGCGCCGCGGGCACGCTCCCGCCGCCCGCCTACCCGGCGCCGGCCACAGCGCCCGTTGCCGCCCCCGAGCCGGCTCCCACTCCGCAACGCCCGGCCGCCGCTGCCCCGGCGCCCCCGGCTCCCGTCCCGGCCCCGGAGCCCGAGCCCGCGCCGGTGGCCCAGGACCCGGGCCTGCCCGGCCCCGAGGCGTTCTCCGACGACGTCGACCAGTGGGCGACCCGCGGCGACAAGGTGTCCACCCACCGCATCGACGACCAGACCGTCGACATCTCCTGGCCGGTGGTGGACGCCTCGGGACGGTCCGTCGTCTACCTGCTCGTCGCCTCCTCCACCGGCATCCCGCCCCGGCCGAGCGCGGGCACCCGCGTGCTGGTGACCACCGAGCCGCGCGCGTCCGTCCCGGCCGGCACGGGACCGTTCGTCTCGGTGTTCAGCTACTCGGCCGACGCCCCCGGGAGCCTGCCGACGGTGCAGGCGGTGCACCACGCCGCCGGCCGGGTCGTGCCCGAGGTCGCCGACCTGCACGTCAGCGTCCACAACGACGCGGTGGTGCTGAGCTGGACCGCCCCCCAGGGCGTCAGCCGGGTGCGGGTGCTGCGCAGCCTCCCCGACGAGGCGCTGCCGCCCACCTTCGACGCCGCGCGGGAGATCGTCGGCACCCCCGCCTATGCCCGCGACACCGGCGTGCTCCCCGGCCGCCGCTACGAGTACCGCGTCCTCACCCAGTTCACGGAGGGCTCCGCCACCCACCTGTCGACGGGCATCGAGGCCGTCGCCACCATCCCGGCAGTCCCGCAGCCGGTGACCGACCTGGCCGCGACCGTCTCCGGCGAGACGGCGATGGCGCGGGTCGAGCTGCGGTGGACCACTCCGGACCTGGGCACCGTCGTCGTCTACGAGGCCGGTGACAAGCCCGAGCACGCCGCCACCGGACGAGTCATCAGCCGCGGCCAGCTCGACGTGCTGCCCCTGGGACGGCCGGTGGGTGAGCCGGTGCTCGCAGAGGGGCCGGTGTCCATGGTGCCGGGAATCCCGTTCCGGCAGGCCGAGGGCGCCCGCCGCGCGTACACGCCGGTCACGCTGATCGGTGACCAGGCGGCGGTCGGGCCGGCGGCGGTCGTCGACCTGCTCGGCGCGCCGCGCGACGTCACGCTCACCGAGCGAGTCGGCTGGCAGCTCCTGCGTTTTGCCTGGCCGGTCGGCGCGACTTTCGTCGAGGTGGAGCGCGGCGGCATCGGCGGTCCCCCGGAAGGCACACCGGCGATGCGCATCTCCGAGCAGGAGTACCGGCGACTGGGCGGGATGCGCCTGGATCACCTGCCCGTCGGCGGCTGCGACCTGCACCTGCGCGGCTCCGTACGGTCCGGCGGTGCCTGGACGCACGGCCCGACGACAGTGGTCACCTATCCCGGCCGCTGGGTTCTCCTCTACCGAGTCGACCGGGTCGGCCGGATGAGTCGTCGCCGCCAGCTGTCGTTGTATGTCGAGCGACCGTGGCAGGACGACGCCCGGGTCGCCTTCGTGACCCGGCAGGACCGGATGCCGCTCAATGGGGAGGACCTGGAACGCCCGCCGCACCTCATCGGGATCCGGGCCAACACCCTGGTGCCGCACCAGTGGACGCCCGTGGACGCCGATCTTCCGCCCGAGGTGCCGGGTTACACCCGGTTGTTCGCCCAGCACTCACAGGTCGGCTGGCCCGCCGTCGTCCCGCCGCCGATCGCGACGCGACTGCCCGCCGCCGCATCCATGCCCCTGCACCCGGGTCAGGTGCGCTGCGTGACGTGCGGCGCCACCCAGGACGCACAGCCGGCGCTGTTCCGCTGTACGGGGACCTGTCGGCCCGCGCTCGACCCGGTGCTGTCTGGCTTCCTTGGCGAGACGACCGAGGACCGGCCGCTGTTCCCCTCCTCGGCACCGGGGATGGACAGCGTGGCCTGCCCGACCTGCGCCACACCCTCTCGCGAGGTCGTCTGCAGAGCCTGCCACTCACCGCTGCAATCCCACGCGGCGGCCACCGACCCGGTCAGCGTCACCGTCGTGGGCGCGCGCGGCACGGGGAAGACGACGTTCCTGGTCCGGCTGTGCGACTGGATCGAGAAGGTCTGGGGTCCGGCGACCGGCGCCCCGGCAACACCGCTGGATTCGCACACCATCGGTCGCCTGCACGCCATGCGCGAGTTCCTCACTGACGGCCGTGCCCTTCCCTCGACGGTCACCGTGGAGGCAAATCCCGAGCTGCTGGCTCCGATGTTGATGACCCTCGACCACTGGGGCGGCCGCGCACGCACCCTCGCGCTCTACGACGTCGCCGGCGAGGACGTCGAGCGGCCAGGCGCCCTGTCGGACTACGGGCCGACCATGTCACGGACCGATGCCCTGCTGTTCCTGCTCGACCCGTTGCAGATCCCCGACGTCCGAGACTTCCTCCAGGGACAGATCCCATTGCCACCCGTGGCCGGCAACCCGCTGACCGTCCTGAACAACGTGATCACAGAGATCCGGCGCCGCACGAACCACCCAGGACCTCTACATATGCCGCTCCTCGTCGCGGTCAGCAAGCTCGACGGAATCCACGAGGCGGTGGACACCCCCGGCACCGACCTGTCCGGGCTCCTCAACGGTGGGTCCGCGTTGATGCGCGACGGGACGCCGGGTGACTCCCTGGCCTTTGACCCGTTCGACCGGTACCAGGTGCACGAGGAGACCCGCAGCCTCCTGCTGCGGCTCAGTGCAATGCAGTTCCTCGCCCTGGCCGAGGGGTCCTTCGCGCGCGTCGAGTACTTCGCGCTGTCCGCGTTGGGTCACTCGCCCGCCGGCGCGACCCTGTCGGAGGCAGGCGTGTCCTCCTTCCGCGTGCCCGATCCGCTGCGCTGGCTGGTCGCCAGCCGCTGGCCGGGGCGCTGAGGCCGCGGAAATGCTGCACGCCCAGTTCACCTACACGGCCTCCAGCCGGCGTGGCCCCTTCGACATCGGCGCCGGCTGGAAGGTGTCGGCCGTCGCCAAGGACGACTCGGTATCCGACGACGTCATCCGTCGGGCGGCCCGCAATGTCGGCGGCTTTGTGCCGCCGGCATTGCCAGAGCTCGCGTCGAAGGCCGACGTCGACGCACTGCCGCACTGCCTCCGGCTCGACCTGCTCGACGGTCCCGAGCGCCTCGTCTGCCTGAGCTCCATCGTTGCGGCCGGGCCGGACTACTCGGGGCGGCCCAACCTGTTCGCCCACGGGCTGGTGGTCTCGAGCGGAGGACTGACCGATGAGCGGGAGAAGCCCATCCGGCCGGCGGACCTGTGGGACGCCGACCTGTGGCTCCGGCCCTTGGGGACTCGGGCAGCGGAGGAGAGTCAGCTCGACGAGCGGCTGCAAGACCTGACCCGCGGGCCGCTCGACGACGCTGCCCTGGACGCCTTCACCCGCGCTCACCGGAACCAACTTGAACTCGTGCTAGCCGCGGTCGAGCGACATCTGCGCGGTGACGCCGGCCCGCTGGTCATCGTCGGAGACGAGTCGTTCTCCTCGGTGGCGACCTGGGTGGGTTTGATTGGAAGGCTCCTCCTGCCGGCCTCAGCCTGGCGGCTGCCGTTCAGCACCTACGAGCGACTCCGCGACGCCCGCACGGCGAACGGCTGGCCCTTTGTCATCGTCGGGGTGCCGCCGGCTGACGCCGGAGTCGCCACAACTCTGCCCGGCAGCAAGTTCGCCGTCGTCCATGACACTGAGCAGCCCGTACGCACGAGCCACGGCGGCTGGGCTCTGCATGACGGCACGGAGCTGGCCGCGGGACCGTGGGCGCGGCTAGCAGAGTCGGTCATCACCTCTGACTTCCTGCCCGTGGTGGCCGAACAAGTGGAGGCCCTGGCAGAGGACGTTGGCGCGACGGCCGTCGACAAGCCACTGTGGGCCCTCGGAGCCGCGGTCTTGCTGGACGAAGATCTGCCCGAGTCCTTCGGCTTTGATGCTGCCGCCGTCGTTGCCGACCACTGGCCGACCGGCCTCGACGCCGGGACGACCTTCGACAGGCTGCTGGAACGGGTCCGAGAGCTCGCCGCTTCTGGGTCGCGGGCCGCGGAGCAGCTCCTGAAGCATGCCGACGGTCGTCCCGACGGCGTGGTAGCTCAGCAGGCATGGGTGAAGCCAGTCCGGACGGCGCTGACACCACCCGTGGACTTCGCGAAGCATCCACTTCAAGGGCCGCTGGCGGGGGCACCCCCCGCGGCGCCCCGCGAGCTCGACGAGGTTTCCGACAGTGCACTGGAGGAGGTGACGCAGGCGGCCGACCCAGTGCGCGCGCTGCTGGAGATTGCCGGCCAGGTGGACGTCGGCGCGAGCTCGGTAAACCTGCGGTTGCGGGCGGTCGAGCTGGCGCAGGAGTTGCTGGTACCGAGGCTGCTCGCCCCTACCACCGAGCCCGCCCGCCGAGGATGGCCTCCGGTGCCGACCTGGCTGTGGGACGCGCTGGTGCCGACCCTGGCCGAGACGCCGCGGCTCGAGCACGGCATGAAGCTGCCCGGGCAGAATCTCTCGGCGGCCACGCACGAGTGGCTTGCCTCGCTGTCTGTGCCGGTTGGCGAGTTGACCGTCGAAGCGCTGCGCAGGACGGGTCCGGTTGAACGGGAACGCGCTGCCTACCGACTATTCGTCCAACGAGCCGACATCACGCCGCTGGAGCGCGCCGCGGCCTTCCTCGCCACAGTCAACTCATCGGCGATCAATGAGAACATGTCGATCGACCGATGGGCTCATAAAGCGGCTGAGATGGCCTATCCGCGGTCGTCACCGCTCGACGCAGTTACAGCTGTGATACTCATGGAGGCGCTCCCCTCCCACATTCCGTTCGCCTCCGTTCTTGGCGCGGTGCTGCTGCGATACCCCATCCCCGACGCTACGACACAGAATGCCGTCAAGCGACTGAGCCAGCGTGAAGCGGCGCCAAAGACGCTCGAAAAGCTGCTGGAGCGGCATCAGCGCGTCGACAATCCAGAGATGAGGGCCGTCGCAGTGCCGATTCTCTTAACGAAGGCGCCGGTTGCCGCTCCCAAGCGTTCCCTTGCCCTAACCGAGGCGAGGACCGCCCCTGACGAAGTGTTGGTCGCCACTCCTAAGCAGCTATTGCCACTCTTGATCGCAGCATCTGCGTCACCATCGCAGTCCGCACGGGCACCTGTCGCCGAGGCGTTGCTGCGAGTAGATGTCCGGGCGCTGCCGATGACCCATCTTCCGCAGTACACCTGGGATAGGGACATGCCATGGGAGGACGGATGGACCCGTCTTGATGGCAACGAGACCAATCCTGGTATCAGGACAATGCTGGCGGCTCACCTCATGTGTCGTGGTGCGCGCGCACGGGCATGGCCGCGAGAGGACTGGGCTTCGCATTGGCTCACGCAGACCGGCAGAGAGCGGCACAGGCTCCGGGTTGAGGCCGTGGCAGCCAAACTTCTATTGCCGGGAGACGCGCGGATTGACGTCGTGGCCCTGGTGCATGCACTCATCGAACAGACACCCAAGAAGCCACCCGAGATTGCTTCCGACTCCGAGCGCCATGAGGAGGAATGGCGCCGAGATGCCGTCCAGCGGATCCGTCGACTTGTCGCCGAGCAGCGCGACCGGCCGTCACCTGTGAAGCGACATCGATGAGTGATCCCCTACACGGCTACGTCGTCGCCAGGGCCGACTGGCGGCCGGGGACGCAGGCTCCGCTCCAGTGGGAGCTGGAACAGGGCACACGGGACTTGCCTGTCGAAGTCGTGCGTGAGGTCCTCAACGACCCCGCGTCAGCTGTGCCCCCAGCGTCGATCTCCCCCCGACCGGTCGGTGGCGTGCTTCGCCCGTACCGGCTGCGCCTCTCGCCCATGGGTGACGGCGGGCTGGTCTGCCTGCGAGCGATGACGGCAGCACCTCCGGACCCGTCGAGCGTGGTGCGTCTGCGGATGGCGGCCCTCCTGGTCAACCCGTCCTCGGTCGGCGTCAACGGCCTGCGTCCCGCAGACCTGTGGGATGCCGAGGTATGGACAGCCGCATCCGGCCCCCATCCAGCCACATCGCTCCACCGCGGACCACTCGACGACGACGGCCTGACCGCCTTCTACAGGGCCCACCTTGGGCAGCGCGAGATGGTCCTGGCCGCGGTGGAGCGCTACCTCACCAGTGGAGCCCCGCTGGCTGTGGTCGGTACGGAGGTCTCGGCACCGGCCCACTGGGCGTTCCTGGTCGGCCGGCTGTTGCTGCCGTCCGCGGCCTGGCGTCTGCCGTTCAGTACGTACGAGCGACTCGATGCCCGGCCCCTCGGAATCACAGAGCCGTCCGCCATCGTAGGCGTACCAGTGTTGGGAAGGGTCGCCCCGCGAGCGCTGGCCGCACAGGGCTACACCGTCCTGGCGGACGACGAGGAGCCGATACGGAACGGCCAGGACGAGTGGGCTCTGCGGTCGGGTCCCGCCCCAATCCCCGGTCCATGGGCACGCCTGGCCGAGACGGTCATTGTCGCCGATCTGTTGCCGGAGGTGACACGACGTATTGAGCGGCTGGCCGTCGAGGTTGGGGACTCCACCGCTGATCGACCAGCCTGGGCTCTCGCAGCAGCCGTCCTACTGCTCGACGACGTGGACGAGTTTGGAGACCTCGGAAGAGACGCAGCTGCACTGGTGCTCGATCACTGGCCCGCGGCACTTCAGATGGGGAGCAAGACAGCCGAACGGCTGCTGGAGCGGCTGCGCCGTCACATCAGTCCCCCGTCGCAGGTAACGGAGCTGATCTTCCAGAGGTCACATCCATCGAACGTGGTCGCATACGTGGCCTCGTTGGAGCGGCTGCACGCCGCGCTGACCTCGCCGGCTGTCTTGGACCGGCACCAGCACACGCTGCCGGAGCTGTTGGCGATGACTTACCCCGCGGCGCGCCGAGAGCTCGACAAGGTGCTCGGCGGTGCCCTGGAGTGGGTGATGGCGGCGGCCGATTCGGCGCGCGCACTTCTGGAAATCACCGGTCTGATGGACGGCGCCGCGAGCCCGTTGGACCTGCGGTTGCGGGCGGTCGAGCTGGCGCGAGAGTTGCTCGTACCCAAGCTCCTCGAATCGGCCACCGACCCAGCTAGGAGCGGCTGGCCGCCGATACCAGCCTGGCTGTGGGACTCGGTGGTCCCCGAACTGGCCACGACACCACAGCTGGAACACGGCATCGCGCTGCCGGGAGAGAACCTGTCGACGGCCATGCACGAGTGGCTCGGGTCGCTGTCGCTGCCGGCCGGGGAGCTGACGGCCGAGGCGCTGCGCAGGACGGGACCGGTTGAGTGGGAGCGCGCTGCCTACCGGCTGTACGTGCGCCGGGACCAGGACATCACGCCGCTGGAGCGGGCGGCGGCCTTCCTCCGTACGGTCCACTGCGCTGCGGTGAACGAGGGCACTGGGATGGACCGCTGGGTTGGAAGGGCCATCGATGAGATCTATCGGCGCCCGCCGCTCGACCTCCCCACCGCCCTCGTGCTCATGGACGTACTTCCCCCGGACTTGGCGTTCGCCGCCACGCTCGCCGGGGTGTTGCAACGGACTCCGCCGAGCGTCATGACCCGGGCGGCGGTCGAGCGGCTTTACTCGCGGGAGACGATCCCCAGCACGCTGGAGAGGCTCTTTGCGCGGCACCAGCATGAGGAAGTGCCCACTGCGGTCCGGCCCGTGGAAGGGTGAGTCTGGTGGCGCATCAGGTGAGGTGCTGGTGAAGTCACTGAAGCAACTGTTCCCCGATTTGATCAAGATGTCCGCCGCGCGGTCGCGCTCGGCGTTGATCCCGGCTGCCGAGGCGCTACTGCGGGTCGACGTCCGGGTGTTGCCACTACAGGGACTGCCGGCGTCCGTCTGGGATGGCTCTATGCCATGGGGGGACGGCTGGGCCCGCCTCGACACTGGGCAGACCGACCCCGCCGCGCGCACCAAGCTTGCAGCCAACCTGCTCTGCCGAGGGGCCCGCGCTCGCTCATGGCCGCGTGAGGACTGGGCGGCCGACTGGCTGACCGGGTCTGGCGAAGAGCGGCGCACGACATGGGCCGAGACGGTCGCCGCGCGGCTGCTGCTCCGCGGGGATCCGCGAGTAGACCTTCTTGCCCCGGTGAAGGTCCTCATCGAGCAGACACCGTGCGTACCGCTCAAGAAGGCACCTGACAGCCGGAAGCGCGAGGACGCCTGGCGGGATGACGCGCTCACCTGGGCCCGCCGGGTGAGCTCCGTCAAGCGCCGGCCGTCACCGGTCCCGCGGATGTGGTGACCGGCCCTCGGGCCTTGGGGGCGCCTCGTCACGCGTAGGCCGCGCCGCCCGCGGGTGCGGACGGCGCCGCCGACGACGAGCGGTCCGGCTCAGGCGGCGCCGAGGGACCGCCAGTAGGCGTTGAGCGCGCCGTTGGTCTTCACGAACCAGACGATCGGGCCGACGACCAGGAAGATGCCCGGGAAGTACCAGAGCCCCGTGGCACCGCTGACCGGCTTGGGGCGGCCCATCCGCGCGTACAGGTTCCCGACCTCGCTGCTGACGACGTACGGCGAGGCGATGCCGAAGAAGATCGCGATGACCAGGGCCAGGCCGCCGCCGAGGCCCTGACCGCTGTGCCGCTTCATCTCGTCGTGCACGCAGTAGAACCAGACCAGGCTGTAGATCCCGAAGGTCACGATGAGCAGCAGGATGGCGATGCCGGTGCTGCGGACCTTGCCGATCGGACCGGACTGGGGGTACTGCGCGCTCACCGGGACGGGCGGCATCGGCTGGCCGGTGTAGCCGGGGAAGGCCGGCGCCTGGCCGAAGGGAGCCTGGCCGTACGGGGAGTACGGCGTGGCCGCGTAGCCGGGCTGCTGCGCATGCGCACCCGGGAACGGAGAGGTGGTCATGGTCCCCTGATTCGGAAGGGCCGGCGGTGTCTCCGTCGGCGTCGCAGCAAGCTAGGCAGCGCCGTACCGGAACGTCGGGACGCGACCGGCGACACGGGCACAGCAGTCACGCCGACCCCAGCCGTGTGCCGGCTCCCCGCCCGATGCGACGTGGGACCGAGCGCACGACGTCGACCTGACGTCGTCTCGAGGGACGGGAGACAGCAGCAGGCCGACGAGCGGCGCGGGGTCAGCCCGCGAGCAGGTCCAGCAGCCGGTCGAGGTAGGGCACCTGGCCCTTCACCAGCTTGCTGCGCGCCTCGTCGACGCCGAACCAGGCGGCGCGGTCGATCTCCGGGAACTCCTGCAGCCGCCCCGACCGCGGCGGCCACTCGATCGTGAACGTGTTGCTGACGGCGGCGTCCGCGTCGAGGTCGCCCTCGCCGGCCCACACGGTGAGCACCTTGCCGCTCGTCCGCAGCTCGCCGAGCGGCACCAGCGACGCCGCCGGCACGGGGCTGCCGAGCTCCTCCTCGAACTCGCGGTGCGCGACCGCGAGCGGGTCCTCGCCGTCGGCGTACTCGCCCTTCGGGAACGACCAGGCGCCCTCGTCCTTGCGCGCCCAGAACGGCCCGCCCATGTGACCGAGCAGCACCTCCACGGAGGACGTGCGCCGGTACAGCAGGACCCCCGCGCTCCGTCTCGGCACCGGCTCAGCCTGTCACGGGCAGCGCGGACCCCGGTCGCCGTTGCCCCGGTCGTTGCCGCGGCCGTCCTGGCCCCGGCCCGGCGGGTCGTCGCAGGGGACCAGCGGCTCCGCGGCCGGGACGGGTACGGCCGTCGTCGTCGCGGCGGGTGCCGCCGACGGGACGGCGGCCGGCACCTCGGCGACCACCTCGGCGACCACCTCGGGGACGGCGGCCGGGGAGGTCGGGGACGGCGGAGGCACGGCCGACGACGGGGTCGGCGACGCCGGGCGCGCGACGGGGGCGGTCGGCGCGGGCGTCCGCACGACCGGCGGCGCGGCGTCCACCGCCGTCCCGCTCACCGCGGGCGCGACCAGCACCGCCAGGCCGCCGACGGCGAGCAGCACCGCGAGCGCGCCGACCACCGCGAGCCAGCGCCGGCGGGCGGCCGACCGGGCCGCCCGGTGCCGCGAGGAGGTGGGCAGCCGGTCGGTGTCCAGCCCGTCGGAGAGCCCGTCGAGCAGCCCGCCGGAGAGGTCCCCGGAGAGGCCGTCGGAGGGACCGTCGGGCGGGGGCTCGGGAGCGGTGCGCACCCGGCCGAACGTACGGACGGGACGACCCCGTTCCGGCCACCGACCCGCTCCCCCGTGCCCGCCCGGCAACGTCTCGGCCCTCCCGTCACACCCGCCCCAGACGCTCCACGCGGATGACCGGACCGGTCCGTCCGGACCGGTAGACAGAACGGCATGAGCACCACGGACACCCGCCCGCATCCGCACGACGGGGTCCGGGCTGCCGTGGCGATCTCGGCCACCAGCACGCCGGTGCTCTCCTACGCCCTCGCGCACAACCGCGTCCCGGTCGTGTCGCGGCTGGCGTTCACCAACCACGGCGCGGCCGTCCGCGGCGCCACCGTGCGCCTGGGCGTCCAGGACGCCGAGGGCCCCATCGGCAGCCCGGTCGAACTGCTGGTCGACCTCGACGCCGGCACCACCACCGTGCTCAGCGACGTCGGCCTGGTCATGGACCCCGCCGCGATGCTGCAGATCGAGGAGCAGCGGCCCGGCTCGATCGAGATCGACGTCGCCGTCGACGGCGTGGACGTCGCCGGCACCGCCGTCCCGGTGCAGGTGCTCGCCGCCAGCCAGTGGCTGGCCACCCCGGTGCCGCTGGCGCTGGAGATGCTCGCCGCGCACGTCCTGCCCAACCACCCCGCGGTGACCGCGCTGCTGGCCGAGGCCGCCGCGGTGCTCGAGGAGCGCACCGACGACCCGTCGGTGCAGGGCTACCAGGCCGGGCCCGAGCGGGTCGACGAGATCGTCGCCGCGATCGCCGCGGCCGTGCGCGCCCGCGGCATCCGCTACAGCGAGCCCCCGGCCAGCTGGGCCGACATCGGCCAGAAGGTGCGCACCCCCGGCGACGTCCTCGACGGCCGGGTCGGCACCTGCCTGGACACCGTCGTCGTGCTCGCCGCCGCGCTCGAGGCCGCCGGCGTCCGGCCGCTGCTGTGGGTGGCCGAGGGGCACGCCTTCCTCGGCTACTGGCGCGAGGAGCGCACCGCGGAGAGCGCGGCCACCACCGACGTCGCGCCGCTGGTCAACCTGGTCGACCTCGGACTGGTGCGGCTGGTGGAGACGACGCTGCTCACCAGCCGCAGCGCCGAGGACCCCGACCCCGAGCGGCTGCACCGTGCCGCCTACGACGCCTGGCTGCCCGGGGCGCTGGACCGCGTCGTCGGCGTCACCGACGTCCACCGCGCCCGCCGCGACGGCATCCTGCCGCTGCCCGCCCGCACCCGCGGCCCGGACGGCTCGGTGCAGGTCATCGAGTACCGCGCCGCCGAGTACGACCCGGCCGCCCGCCCGGCCGGCCGGCACGCCGCCCCGGTCGCCGGCGGCCGTCCCGGCGTGCCGCCGCGGGTGCAGCAGTGGAAGAACAGCCTGCTCGACCTCAGCCTGCGCAACCGGCTGATCAACTACACCGAGGGCGCCGGCCTGCCGCTGGTCGTCCCCGACGCCTACCTCGCGGGCCTGGCCGACCTGCTCGCCGGCGACGACGCCGTCACCCTGCTGCCGGGCGACCGGCTGGCCGCCGTCCACGTCGAGCGCGGCGTGCGCTCGGCCCGCGAGCTACCGGTCGGCCTGCTCGGCGAGGCGCTGGTCGAGCGCCGCACGGTGCACGCCGACGTCACCGAGGGCGGCTACCTGCCCCGGCTGCGCGGGCTGGCGCACCGGGCGCGGACCGTCCGCGAGGAGACCGGCGCCAACAACCTCCACGTCGCGATCGGCAGCCTGGCCTGGGAGCTCGACGGCCGGTCGCTGCGCTCGCCGCTGGTGCTGCTGCCGGTGGTCCTCTCCCCCGCCGGCCGCACCGGCGCCTACCGGCTCACCGCCGACGAGTCCTCCGCCGCCAGCCCCAACTGGTGCCTGCTGGAGAAGCTGCGCCAGGTGCACGGCCTGACGGTGCCGGGGCTGGACGGCGAGGGCATCGACGTCGACACCGCGCTGACCGCCGTGCGCCAGGCGCTGGCCGACGCCGGGCTGCCGTTCCGCGTCGAGGCCACCGCCGACCTCGCCGTCCTGCAGTTCGCCAAGTACCGGCTGTGGCGCGACCTCGACGAGCACTGGGCCGAGCTCACCGCCAACCCGCTGGTGCACCACCTCGTGCACGCCCCGACCGAGGCGTTCACCGACCCGGTGCCGGCCGCGGCCGCCGACGTCGACCTCGACGAGCTGGCCGCCCGCTGCCCCGTCCCCGCCGACGCCTCGCAGCTGCGGGCGGTGGCCGAGGGCGTCGCCGGGCGCACGTTCGTGCTCGAGGGCCCGCCCGGCACCGGCAAGTCGCAGACCATCACCAACCTGCTCACCCGCGCGGTCGCCGACGGCAAGCGGGTGCTGTTCGTGGCCGAGAAGCGGGCCGCGCTCGACGTCGTCGCCCGGCGGCTCGAGGCGGTCGGCATGGGCCCGTTCGCCCTCGACCTGCACGACCGGGGCGCCCGCGCCGCGGAGGTCCGCGCCCGGGTGCGCGCGGCGCTGGACCACGCGGTCGCCGTCGACGAGCAGGGCCTGGCCGCCGACGGCGACGACCTGCGCGCCGCCCGCCGCACGCTGGCCCGCTACGCCTACCGGCTGCACGCGCCGAACGCCGCCGGGCTGTCCTACTACTCCGCGCGGACCGCGCAGCTCGCGCTCGGCGGCGACGTCCCGCAGCTGCCGGTGCCGCAGACCTTCGCCGCCGCCGCGCCCGCCGCGACGCTGGCCGAGGTGCGCCGCGCGCTGGCGCTGCTGCCCGACGTCGCCGACCTGGTCCGCCCCTCGCCGCGGCACCCGTGGGCGTTCGTCGACACCGCGCGGGTCGACCTGCGCGCCGCCCAGTCCGCGGCCGCCGAGGTCGACGCCGCCATGCGCGCGCTGCCGGCTGAGGAGCACCTGGCGCGGGCGCTGCGCGAGGTGCGCACCCCGGGCGACCTCGACGACCTCGCCCACCTGCTGTCCGGCCCCGCCGTCGGCCTCGACGTCCTCGACGAGGTGCCGACCGAGCGCTGGACGACCGCGACGACGACGGTGCTCGGCGAGGTCGCCGCCTTCACCTCCGCCGTCCACCCCGGGCTGGAGCTCGCGACCCCCGAGGCGCTGGCGCTGCCGCTGGCCGACCTCTACGTCGCCGCCCAGACCGCGCAGGCCGCCCGCTGGTGGGCCCGCCGGCAGGGGCTGCGCGCGGTGCGGGCGCAACTGGCGCCGGTGCTGCGCCCGGGCGTGACGGTCAAGCTGCGCGACGTCGCCGAGCTCACCGCCTCGCTGTGGCGGCTGCAGACCGCCGCCACCGGCATCGCCGCCCGCGCCTCGGTGATCCCCGGGCTGTCGGTGCCGGCCGGCTGGAACCCGCTGCTGGACCCCACGCTGCTCGACGGGCAGGTCGCCGGGCTGCGCCGTGCCGGCGCGGTCGTCGACAGCGCCCGCGAGTTCGCCGTCGCGCTGCGCCGCTACGTCGTCGCCGGTCCCGGTCCGGACGCCGCCGCGGCCACCGCCGTCCGCCGGCTGCGCGACGGGCTCGACGCGCTGCTGCGGGTCTGCTCCAGCACCCCGGCCGCGCTGGCCGCCTGGTGCGGCGACGACGGCGTGGTGCTGCGCTGGGCGATGACCCGCCCCGAGCGCGGCGTCGAGCACAGCGGCCTGATCTCGCTGCGCCGCTGGGCGGAGTTCCTCGACACCCTGGAGCCGCTGCGCGCCGCCGGGCTGACCGAGGCCCGCGCCGCGCTGGTGTCCGGCCGGCTGCCCGCCGAGGACGCCCCGCGCGCGTTCGAGCACGGCCTGGCCGCCGCGTCGACGGCCGAGCGCCGCGCCGCCACCGGGCTGGACGGCTTCGACGAGGCCGCGCACGGCAAGGCGATCACCCGGTTCACCGCCGCCTCCCGGGCGGTGCGCCGGCACCTGACCGCCGCGCTGCCCGCCGAGGTGCTCGCCGGCCGGGACCTCGGCGACGCCGAGGACCGGCTCGGCGCCCTGCAGCGCGAGCTCGGCCGCTCCCGCCGCGGGCCGGGCGTGCGCGCGCTGCTGGCCGAGTACGGCGACCTGGTCACCGGGGTCATGCCGTGCGTGCTGGTCAGCCCCGACTCGGTGGCGCGGTTCTTCCCGGCGAAGGCCGGGCTGTTCGACCTGGTGGTCTTCGACGAGGCCTCGCAGATCCGCGTCGCCGACGCCGTCGGCGCGCTGGGCCGGGCGAAGGCGGCCGTGGTCGTCGGCGACAGCGAGCAGATGCCCCCGACATCGTTCGCCGAGCCGGTCTCCGTCCTCGACGACGAGCTCGCCGAGCTGCTCGGCACCGCCGTCGAGGACGAGGAGTCGATCCTCTCCGAGTGCGTGCAGGCGCGGGTGCCGCGGCACTGGCTGTCCTGGCACTACCGCAGCCAGGACGAGTCGCTGATCGCCTTCAGCAACGCGCACTACTACGAGAACCGGCTGTCGTCGTTCCCGGCGCCCACCCACGGGCGGCCCTCGGCCGACGTCGACGGCCGCGGCATCTCGCTGGTCCGGGTGCAGGGCACCTTCCACCGCGCCGGCGCCGGCCGGCTGCTGCGGACCAACCCGATGGAGGCCAAGGCGGTCGTCGCCGAGGTCCGCCGCCGCTTCGACGCCTCGCCGGACGCGGTGCCGTCGATCGGCGTGGTCACCTTCAACGCCCAGCAGCGGGCCTACATCGAGTCGCTGCTGCGCGACGCCGGCGACGAACGGCTGGCCGAGGCGCTGGACCGCACCGACGGCGAGGGCCTGTTCGTCAAGAACCTGGAGAACGTGCAGGGCGACGAGCGCGACGTCGTGCTGTTCTCCACCGGCTTCAGCCCCGACGACCGCGGCGTGCTGCCGCTGAACTTCGGCCCGCTCAACCGGGTGGGCGGCGAGCGCCGGCTCAACGTGGCGATCACCCGCGCCCGGCGGCAGGTCGTCGTCTTCTCCTCCTTCGACCCCTCGGCGCTGCGCGCGGAGCAGACGTCGTCGCTGGGCATCAAGCACCTGCGCGCCTACCTCGACCTGGCCGCGCTCGGCACCGACGCGCTGCCCCGCGAGGCCCGGCGGCCGTCCGTTCCCGACCGGCACCGCGAGGAGATCGCCGCGGCGCTGCGCGAGCGGGGGCTGGCGGTGCGCACCGACGTCGGGCTGTCGGAGTTCCGCGTCGACCTGTCCGTGGCCCGGCCCTCCGCGCCGGAGAGCCCGGTCGTGGCGGTGCTGCTCGACGGCCCCGAGTGGGCGCGCCGCCGCACCGTCGGCGACCGCGACGGCCTCCCGGTCGAGGTGCTGTCCGGGATGCTCGGCTGGCCCGCGGTCGAGCGGGTGTGGCTGCCCTCGTGGCTGCGCGAACGCGACGCCGTCCTCGACCGCCTGGTCGCCGCCGTGGCCGCGGTCCCCGAGCCGGCGCCCGCTCCCCCGGCCGCCGCGCTGACCGTGGTGGACGACGTCGCCGCCCCCGTCGTCGAGCTCCCCGTCGCCGAGGCGGAGCCGGAGCCCGCCGCCGAGCCGGAGACCGACCCCGAGCCGCGCGGGCTGCCGACGCTGCGCTCGATGGTGTCCGCCGCGGTCACCGCGCTGCCGGTGCCGCGGCACGCGCCGGTCGAGGCCCCGGTGGTGACGACGCCGGTGACGCCCGTGCCGCTGACCGTCGTCCCCGACCCCGTCGAGGAGCCCACGCAGGAACTGCGCTTCCGCGCGTGGGCGCCCAAGCCCGCGGGCGACCGCAAGGTCCTCGACGGCCTGGCCGACCCGCGCAACGCCCGCCTGGTCAAGCGCGTCCTGACCGCCGGGGTCAGGGCCGAGGGGCCGGTGCACCGCGACCGCCTCGTCCGGCTGGCCGCCGGCGCGTTCGGGCTGACCCGGGTGAGCGAGGCCCGCCGCGACGCGCTGCTGGCCCTGCTGCCCGAGGGCTCGCTCGACGGCGACGTCGTCTGGCCCGAGACGCTGGACCGGGAGACCTGGACCGCGTTCCGCCGCCAGGCCACCAGCACCGCGCGCCCGCTCGAGCAGGTGCCGGTGCAGGAGGTCGGCAACGCGATGGTCGCGCTGTGCCGCGCGTCGGGCGGGCTGACCCAGGACGAGCTGTTCCTGCGCACCGCCGAGGTGTTCGGCTACCGCCGCCGCACGCCGTCGCTGGCGCCGCTGCTGGCCGGGGCGCTGGCCCGCGTCACCGCCGCCGGCCGCGTCACCGCCGGCGACGACGGCCGCCTCACCGCCTGAGGGCGGCAGAGATGGCCATGTCTGCCGCCGGAGCAGGATGGAGCACCGTGAGCACCTCCGGGACGACCGAGGCGGCCGTGATCCGGGACTTCGCCGCCGACGTGCGCGACGCGGTCGGCCGGCTGGCCGGGGTCGCCGAGCGCACGCCGCTGCAGCGCAACGAGCGGCTGTCCGCGCTCACCGGCGCCGACGTCCGGCTCAAGCGGGAGGACCTGCAGGTCGGCCGGTCGTACAAGGTCCGCGGCGCCTACAACACGATCAGCCGGCTCGACGACGCCGCCCGCGCCGCCGGGGTCGTCTGCGCGAGCGCCGGCAACCACGGCCAGGGCGTCGCGTACGCCTGCCGGGCGCTCGGCGTGCGCGGCGCGGTCTTCGTCCCCGGCACGACGCCGCGGCAGAAGCGCGCCCGAATCCAGGCCCTCGGCGGGGACACGGTCGAACTGGTCGTCACCGGCGACACCTACGACGACGCCGCGGCCGCCGCCGCGGCGCACGCCCGCACGACCGGCGCCACGCTGGTCCCGGCCTTCGACGCCTGGCCGGTCGTCGTCGGGCAGGCGACCGTCGCGGTGGAGGTGCTCGACCAGCTCGGCGGCAGCGCGCCCGACGTCGTCGTCCTGCCGCTCGGCGGCGGCGGGCTGCTGGCCGGCTGCGGCACCTGGCTCGCGCAGGCCGCCCCCGGCACCCGGCTGGTCGGGGTGGAGCCGGCGGGCGCGGCGAGCATGGCCGCGGCCCTGGCCGCCGGGCGGCCGGTCGAGCTGCCGGAGATCGACACCTTCGTCGACGGCGCGGCGGTCCGGCGGGCCGGCACGGTCACCCACCCGCTGGTGCGCGACTGCGGCGCCGAGCTGGTCGCCGTCCCCGAGGGGCAGGTCTGCACCGAGATGCTCGACCTGTACCAGGTCGACGGGATCATCGCCGAGCCCGCGGGCGCCCTGGCCTCGGCCGCGCTCACCGGCGGCACCGTGCGGGTCGAGCCGGGGCAGACGGTGGTCTGCGTGCTGTCCGGCGGAAACAACGACGTCAGCCGGTACGCCGAGGTCATCGAGCGCTCGCTGGTCCACCAGGGCCTCAAGCACTACTTCCTCGTCGAGTTCCCCCAGGAGCCCGGCGCGCTGCGCCGCTTCCTCGACGACGTCCTCGGCCCCGACGACGACATCGTGCTGTTCGAGTACGTCAAGCGGGACAACAGGGAGACCGGCGCCGCGCTCACCGGCATCGAGCTGGGCACCGCGTCCGCGCTGCCCGGCCTGCTCGACCGGATCGCCGCCAGCCCGCTGCGCATCCAGCACCTGACGCCGGACTCCCCGGCCTACCGCTACCTGGTCCGCGGCGGCGGCCCGGGCTAGACCCGGGCCAGCCCCACCACGGTGACGTCGTCGGTGCCCGCCGGGTCCAGCGCCGCGACGACGCCGTCCACGACCTCCTGCGGCTCCCCGGCGATTCCCGCCACCGCCGCGCGCACCGCCTCCATGCCCTCGGGCAGCGGGCGGTCGCGCCGCTCGACCAGGCCGTCGCTGTAGAGGAGCAGCCGGTCGCCGGCGTCCAGCCGCAGCGCCACCTCGGGGTAGTCGGCGTCGTCGAGCATGCCGAGCGCCGGCCCGCGGCCGTCGGTGACTAGCCGCGCCGCACCGGCGCGGGCGTGCACGGCGGGCAGGTGGCCGGCGTTGGCCAGCGCCAGCTCCCCGCTGCGCGGGTCCAGCTGGACGACCTGCGCGGTCGCCATCTCCCCCGGCAGCAGCGCGGCGACCAGCCGGTTGAGCTCGGCCAGCGCCGCGGCCGGGCCCTCGTCGCGCAGCAGCGCGGCGCGCAGCGCGTGCCGCAGCTGGGCGGTGACCGACGCGGCGGTCAGCCCGTGCCCGGCGACGTCGCCGAGCACCACGGCCAGCCGCCCGCTGGGCAGCGGCACCAGGTCGTACCAGTCGCCGCCGACGACGTCGGCCTCGCTCGGCCGGTACCGCGCGCCGAGCGCGACGCCGGGCACCTTGGGCAGCTCCTCGAGCAGCAGGGTGCGTTGCAGCGCGGCCGAGAGCCGGTCGTCCTCGCCGGCGCGGGCGAGCACCGCCTCGCCGAGGTGGGTGGCCAGCGCGCGGGCGGCGGCGACCTCGTGCTCGTGCCAGGGGCGGGCGGTGCCGCGCACGGTCTCGGTCCAGCGGGCGAACGACCGGCGCGGGGACAGCCGCCCGTCGGTGACCTTCGACGTGGCCGGGTCGCCGCCCCAGCTGACCTCGCGCGGGGTCTCGGGGCGGAACCAGGCGAGGAAGTCGCCGCGCCCGCCGCCGACCTCGACGGCGAGCACGCCGCTGGCGTCGTCGGCGAGGTCGTCGAAGCCGGGCAGCGCGAGGGTGAGCCGGTCGGTGGCGCCGCCGGCCCGCAGCACCGCGGGGACGACGGCGGCGACCCGGTCGGCCGGCGGGGTGCGCCCGAGCAGGTGCAGCCGCCCGTCGAGGCGGACCGCGGCGCCGGCGGCGGGCAGCAGGTCGAGCGCCGTGAGGTCGCCGTCGACGAGCGCGGCCGCGGGGGTGCGCGGCGTGCGGCCGATCGCGGCCACCAGCCCCGCCTCCCGCTGTGCGACGGCGACCACCCGGTCACGCTCGCCGGCCTCGACGGTGGTGTGCAGCAGCAGCGAGGCGGTGCGGCCGAGGAACTCCGCGGCGGTGCGGTCGGCGTAGGAGGGGCGGTGCGCACCGCTGTAGCCGTGGCAGGAGATGAGCCCCCACAGCCTGCCGCGGTCGATGAGCGACACCGACATCGACGCGGTGACGCCCATGTTGGCCAGGTACTCCAGGTGCACCGGCGAGACGCTGCGCAGCATCGCGCCGGACAGGTCCAGCGGCCGCTCCGTCCCCGGGACCAGCGGCGGCTCCAGCGGCACCGGCGTGTAGGTGGCGTCGGGGATCAGCCGCATCCAGTTGGTGGCGTAGAGCGCGCGGGCCTGGGCGGGGATGTCACTCGCCGGGTAGTGCAGGCCGAGGAAGGGCTCGAGGTCCGCCCGCCGGTCCTCGGCGACCACCTCGCCGTTCCACTCGGTGTCGAAGCGGTACACCATCACCCGGTCGAAGCCGGTCAGCGCCCGCACCTCGCGGGCCAGCACGGCGGTCAGCCCCTCCAGCGACGTCGGCGCGGACAGCCGCTGGAGCACCGTCGGCAGCCGCCGGTGCCAGGCCGCGCCGGCCTGCCCGGCGCCGGCGACCGGCTCCCACTCGGTGACCAGCAGGTCGCCGCTGCGGGACAGGACCAGGTCCAGCTCGCTGCCGGCCGGCGCCACCCGCAGCGGGCCGGCCTCGGCGAGGTCCGCGGCCAGCGCCGCCCGCAGCCGGTCGAGCTGGGCGGAGGTCAGCAGGTCGGCCAGCGTGCGGCCGGTCGGGTCGGTGCCGAGGACGTCGGCGGCGTTGGCCGAGGCGACGACGACGGCGAGGTCGGGCTCGGTCACGGCGAGCAGCGCGCCGTGCGGCTGGATCGCGCCGGGGACCGCGATCGGCTCCTCGGCGCAGCGGGCGAGCGCCTCGTCGTCGACCCGGCTGCGGAGCGGGTCGGGACCCGGGGACGGCGGGGTCGCGGCGGGGCTCTCGGTCGCGGTCATCGCGGCCGACCCTACGACCCGACCTCCCCGTCGGTCAGGCTCGCCGTCTCGACCACCGGCACCAGGCGGGACAGGTCCAGCAGGTCGATGACCATGCGCACCGGCTGGTTGTCCCGCGGGCAGACGACCTGCAGCGCGGTCCCGGCCGCGGCGGCCTGCTTGGCGGCACGGACCAGCTGCCGGGCGCCGGAGGAGTCCATGAAGACGGTGCCGGTCAGGTCGATGACCAGGGACCGCGGGTGGGTTGCCAGTTCGTCGTCGACGTACGCGGCGAGGAGCGCCACCGTGGCGATGTCGAGTTCACCGCGTACCCTCAGCCCGGGCCGCCCGTTCACCGCCACGCGGTCGACGGCGAACAGCACGATCAGGCTCCCTCGGTACCCGGAACGGACCCGAGGAGCGTACGCGCCGTCACGGGAGGGGGCTCGGCATGGACATCGCGTTCACCGTCCGGCTGCCCGTCGACGTCGACAGCGTGCCCTTCGTCCGCGGCCTGTGCCGGCAGGCTCTCCAGCACCTGCGGATCGAGCAGACGGTCGTCGAGGAGACGACGCTCGCGCTCACCGAGGCCTGCGCGAACGTCGTCCAGCACGCCGGGGACCACGCCGGGTACCAGGTGTCGGTGGAGATCGACCGGGCGCTGTGCCGGATCACCGTGGTCGACGACGGCACCGGCTTCGACCACGCGGAGGCGGCCACCCGGCCGGGCCTCGACGGCGAGCGCGGCGCGGGGCTCACGCTCATGCAGGCGCTGGTCGACCGGCTGGACTTCCGCCTCGACCCCGAGGGCCGGCACTGCGTCAGCCTGGAGAAGCGGCTGACCAGCCGCCCGTCGCTGCGCCTGCTCGACCGCGGCTGAGGACGGACCCACCGCTCCTGCGGACGCTCGTGCTCTGCACACACCTGTGCGCAGAGCACGAGCTCGCGCGGGGACCAGGGCCTGCCCTGCGGATTTCGTGCGCCGCCGGCCCTGTCCCTGAAGGCGGCTTCAGAGACACCTGAGAGCCATCAACGCCGAAGGGGTGAAGTGCTGGCAGCATCACGGCGGTTGTTCGCGACTCCGCCTTCAGCGCCGCCCGAGGACTTCGATCCGCGCTTGGCTGCGTACCGGGAGGGAGGCGGTCACCTCTACCGAGCGGATGGCAGCTTCGTGACCATCCGCGAGGAGCCAATCGTCACCGGGTGGGGTCGTGGTGCCGCTGAACACTGCCGACACGACGGCGCCACCGGCTGATCAGCCCTCGGAACCGACCGCGACGCCGACCGCCAGGGGCACTCCGCGCGACGGCGCGCCGAGTCTCGTGACGCTCCGTCGTGGAGGCCGGATCCGACCCGTCCCGCGTCGGGGAGGGCAGGGCCACAGTCCCCTTCGCGCGGGCCGGACCCGGCCCCGGGATTGGGAGGTCGACATGTCCCAGCTCACCAGGCGTATCGCCGTGACGGTCGGCATCGCGGCGGCAGTCGTCGGCGGAGCGACGCCCGCCCTGGCGGCACCTCCCGTCATCGAGCGGATCCCGGTGGACGACACGTTCGCCGACGACTTCCTCAGCGGAGAGTGCGGCGTGGACGTCACCACCACGATCCGCGGACAGATCATCACCCGCGAACTCAACGGCGGCGGGAACAGCCCCCTCGAGCTGTCGACCGTGAACCTCACCGTCACGGCGACGTCGGCGAACGGGTCCTACCGGCTCAAGGACGTCGGTGCCGACCTGTTGCGGCAGGAAGCCGACGGCACCCTCGTCCTTTCGGTCATCGGGCAGGTGCCCTTCGGCTTCACCGGCATCCTCCGGGTCAACCCGGACACCGGCGAGGTGCTCTTCGAGCCGCAGCACAACACGGAGGACGACCTCGAGGAGGCGTGTGCCGTGCTCCGCGGCGACTAAGTCAGACGCGGATGACGCCCCTGCGGTCCTGCGGGCTCTGCAGGGGCGTACCAAAGCCACGGGCTTGTAGCAGTCGAAGGTCGTTGTCTGTCGCGTTATCCGGGCGCGGCTGCCGGCGACCGCGACAGTGACGGGGTCACCCGACCCGCTTCCACTCGATGCGGCGGGAGGCGGTCCACGTCGGTGGGGTGAGTCCCTCACGCCGGCTTGATCGCAGAGGGCGGCAAGGGCATGGGGGAGCGGCCCTGTGGGACACGTCCGCACACGACGGCGCCTCCCGGGGCGCGACGACGGTCAACCGTCGTGGTGTTCAACTCTCAATCTGCACGCGGAGCCATGTCCCTAAGTGGGCCGCTCAGGGACACCGGCAGCAGTCAGGGCGCACACGATCCGCAGGACAGGCCCTGGGTGTCCAGCAGGTTGGCCCGGGCGCGGGCGGCGAAGCCGTTCGCCGAGAACCGGCCGGCCAGCGAGTCCGGCTTGCGGCGGGCCTGGTCCTCGAAGCAGGCGACGAACTCGCCGATCAGGTCCAGCCGCGGGTACTCAGCGAGGACGGCGGCGCGCAGGTCGGCGGGCCAGGCGTCCGGGTCGCGGCCGGAGATGTCGAGGCCGGTGGCCAGCTCCAGCAGGTGCCCCTCCGGGTCGGCGGCGGCGTCGACCTCCGGCGCCATGTGCGCGACGACGATCTCCGCCACCCGGCGCCGCCGCGCGGCCGGCCAGCCCGCGCCCGCGGCGAACACCCAGCCGACCGCTCCGCCGGCCTCCTCGAACGGCACGGTCGCGCTGTCGAAGACCGGAACCAGGCCGATGTCGTGCACCATCGCCGCGACGAACAGCAGCTCCTCGTCGAAGGCGATGCCGTGCCGGGCCGCGTGGTCGGCGGCCCACAGGTAGGAGCGCAGGCAGTGGTTCACCAGCGCCGGTGAGCTGAACTCCTGCACCACCTCCCGCGCGAGGCGGCAGGCGGTGGTGTCGGGCAGGGCGGGGAGGGAGGCGGTCACGGCCGGCGAGTGTGCCGCCACCGGGACCGCCGTCGCGTCCTCCCGCCCCGCCCGCCGCGCACCCTGGCAGGTCCGTTGCGGAACCCGGCAGGGACGACGGCGTCAGGACGCCGCGAGTCCCCTGACCCGCTCGATGAGCCCGCCGGCGCAGGCGTCGATGAACCCGTCGGGGTCCGGGCCGACGTTCTGCAGGACGAGGTGGTCGAAGCCGGCGTCGACGTAGGGCTGCGCCTGCTGCAGGTGCTTCTCGATGTCCGGCCCGACGGAGAACTGGCCGCGGATGTCCTCGGCCTTCACCGTCTGGCTGGCGGCGTCGAAGTTGACCGGGTTGGGCAGCTCGCTCATGACCTTCCAGCCGGTGAGCGCCCAGCGGCTGGTCCGGAGCGCCTCCTCGACGGCGGACTCCTCGTCCTGCGCCCACGCCATCGGCACCTCGGCGTAGAGCGGGCCCTTGCCGCCGGCGTCGCGGAAGGCGGCGACGAGGTCCTCGCGCGGCTCGGTGGCGAACAGCCCGTCGCCGTACTCGGCGGCCAGCTCCGAGGCGTTGTGCCCGCCGCTGGCCACCGCGATGACCGGGAGCTCGTCGGGCAGGTCGAACACCCGGGCGTCCTCGAGCTGCAGGTACTTCCCTTCGAAGGTCTGGTAGCCGCCCTGCCAGAGCTGCCGGATGATCTGCAGCGCCTCGCGGAGCATCTCGTGCCGCACGTGCACCGCCGGCCAGCCGGTGCCGACGACGTGCTCGTTGAGCCGCTCCCCCGCGCCGATGCCGAGGGTGAACCGGCCCTCGGCGAGGATCTGCACCGTGGCCGCGGCCTGGGCGATGACCGCCGGGTGGTACCGGATGATCGGGCAGGTCACGCCGGTGACCAGGCCGATCCGCTCGGTCTTCGCGGCCATCGCGCCGAGCATCGACCAGGTGAAGCCGCTGTGCCCCTGGACGTCGAGCCACGGGTGGTAGTGGTCGCTCATCTCGACGAAGTCGAAGCCCGCCTCCTCGGCCCGCACCGTCTGGCGGACGATCTCCTCGGGCGGGAAGGCCTCGGTGGCGAGCTTCAGTCCGACCTGCATCGCGTGCGTCCTCACTGTCGGGTCCAGCGGTCGCACGAGGGCTGCCCGGGGCCCGCGGAACGGAAACGGCACGCCGGGGTCCCGGACCGCCGCCGCCGGCGGTCCGGGAGGCGCCTCCCCGGCTCAGCCCGGGACGACGTCGAGCCGCAGCCCGAGCTGCTGCAGGAGGGTGAGCTGGTCGAAGTAGCCGACCACGCGCGTGATGCCCGCCGGCCCGGTCTCGATCAGGTCGACCCCGGTCAGGTCGGCCCGGCGCTCGGTCGGCGCCGGCAGGCCCGGCAGCACGCCGCTGTTGGTGCCCTGCAGGCGCCAGCGGACGTATGCCCGGGAGCCCTCGCCGACGACGTCCTCGACGGTCAGCGTCAGGTCGGGGAAGGCCGCCAGGAAGCCGGAGACGAACCCGGCGACCGCGCCCTTCGGCAGGGGCTCCGGCAACGAGGGGTCGGTGTAGACGCCGTCGTCGGCGAAGGTCGCGGCGACGGCGTCCCCGTCGTGGTCCTGCCAGCCGCGCAGGTAGCGCTCGGCCAGCTCGGCGGCGCCGAGTGTCGTGGTCATCCCGGTCTCCCCTCGGACGGTGGGCGGGGCACCGCGGCGCGGACGGGGGCCGCCGCGCGCCACGGCGAGGTGGTCGCGCGAGGGTGCCGAGGCTAGTGCCGTGCCGCCCGGAAGCCGAGGGAGTTCCCCGCCGCGGGGTCCCCGGGTAATGCGGTCGCGCTGCGCGAGCCGAGCGCGTTGACTGCTCCGGCCCTCCCTTCCACCGCGGGGACCGGGCCCTGCACCCACAGAGAGAAAGGACGATGGAGAAGATCAGCGAGAGGCTGCTCAGCTGGGCCTCGATACTCGAGGACGCGACCCGCGAGCAGGCCGAGCGCACCGCCTCGCTCCCGTTCATCCACCCGCACGTGGCGCTCATGCCCGACGCCCACCTGGGGCTCGGCGCGACCGTCGGCTCGGTCATCCCGACCGACGGCGCGATCATCCCGGCGGCGGTCGGCGTGGACATCGGCTGCGGGATGATGGCCGTGCGCACCCAGTTCACCGGCGACGACGTCCGCGGCCGCAACCTGGCCGTGCTGCACGAGCAGATCGCCCGGGCCGTCCCGCTGTCGGCCGGCCGCGCCAACCGGAAGGTGCGCGACACGGCCGCGCCGCGGGTCGAGGAGCTCCGCGGCATGCCGGGCGCCGAGCAGGCCGACGGCGTCGTGCGCGACTGGGCGCTGCAGCTGGGCTCGCTCGGCTCGGGCAACCACTTCATCGAGGTGTCCCTCGACGAGGCCGACCGGGTGTGGCTGTTCCTGCACTCGGGCTCGCGGGGCGTCGGCAACAAGCTGGCGTCCAAGCACATCCGGGTGGCGCAGGAGCGCACGCGGGCCCGCGGCGCCGCCGTCCCCGACCGCGACCTCGCCTACCTGGAGGAGGGCGAGCCGGAGTTCGACGCGTACGTCGAGGCGCTGCGCTGGGCGCAGCGGTTCGCCGCGCTCAACCGCGAGGAGATGATGGACCGCGTCGCCGACCAGGTGTCCCGCTTCATGAGTGGACATGGCCTGACCGAGGAGGTCCGGCGGGAGCAGGTGGTCCAGTGCCACCACAACTACACCGAGCGGGAGACCCACTACGGCCGCGAGGTGTGGCTGTCCCGCAAGGGCGCGATCGCCGCGCGCCCGGGCCAGTGGGGGCTCATCCCGGGCTCGATGGGCGCGGCGTCCTACGTCGTCGTCGGGCGGGGCGACGCCGCGTCGCTGACCTCCGCGCCGCACGGTGCCGGGCGGGCGTTCTCCCGGTCGGCCGCGCGCAAGCGGTTCAGCCGGGCCGACCTCGACCGGCGGATGAGCGGCATCGCCTGGGGCCGCTCGGACGCCTTCCTCGACGAGCACCCCGAGGCGTACAAGAGCATTGACGTCGTCATGGCCGACGCCGCCGACCTGGTCGAGATCCGGCACACGCTGCGCCAGGTGGTGAACGTCAAGGGCGACTGAGTCCCTGCCGCGTGCTCGTGCTCTGCCCCGCCGGTGTGGGCAGAGCACGAGCACGCTGGAGCACCTACCCGAGGAGCCCGCCGACTTTCCGTGCCACCTGGGCTCCAGCAGAGTGACGGCGTGACGACGTCGATCGAGGCCGCGGCGCTGCAGGAGGTGGCACCGGGCGTCTTCGCCTACGTGCAGCCCGACGGCAGCTGGATGATCAACAACACCGGCGTGGTCACCGGCGACGACGGCACGGGGCTGATGGTGGACACCACCTCGACCGAGGCCCGCAACCGTGCGCTGCTGGCCGCCGTCGGGTCGGTGGCGCCGGGCCGGCTGCGGGCGCTGGTGAACACCCACCACCACGGCGACCACACCTTCGGCAACTGGCTGGTGCCCGCCGAGACCCCGGTGGTCGGGCACGTGCACGCGCGGGAGGACCAGCTCGCCGCCGGGCTGCTGGCCGCGCAGGTCCTCACCGGCCCGGACTACGGGCACCTGGAGGTGCGCCCGCCCGACGTCACGTTCACCGGCGCGCTGACGCTGCACCTCGGCGAGCGGGCGGTGGAGCTGCACGCGGTCGGGCCGGCGCACACCCGCGGCGACGTCGTCGTGTGGCTGCCGGCGCAGCGGGTGGCCTTCGCCGGGGACATCGCCTTCGCCGGCGGCCAGCCGTTCCTCGCCGAGGGCAGCGTGGCCGGCTACCCGCGGGCGATCGAGGCGCTGCGCGCGCTACAGCCCGACGTGCTGGTGCCCGGGCACGGCCCGGTGTGCCGCGGGGAGGAGGTCCCCCGGCTGCTCGACGACCTGGCCGGCTACGCCGCCTTCGTCGACGCGACCGCGCGCGAGGGGCACGCGGCCGGGTGGTCGCCGCTGGAGACCGCGCGGCGGCACGCGGACAACCCCTACGCCGGGTGGCAGGAGTCCGAGCGGCTGGTGGGCAACCTGCACCGCGCCTACGCCGAGCTCGACGGGCGGCCGCCGGGCGAGCGGCTGCCGCTGACCGGGATCTGGCCGGACATGGTGGCGTTCCACGGCGGTCCCATCGGCTGCCGGGCGTGAGGGAGGAGAGCTGATGCGCTGGGTCACCTACGTCTCGCCGTCCGACGGCGCGGAGCGGGCCGGGCTGCTGCGCGACGGGCAGGTGCACGGGTTCGACGCCGCGCTGGCCGACCTGCTCCCCGACCTCGCCGCGGCGGCCGGGCGCATCCCGGCCGAGGTGGTGCCGGAGGACGGGCTGGTGCTGCGCGCGCCGGTGCCGCGGCCGCCGTCGGTCCGCGACTTCCTGTCCTTCGAGCAGCACGCGCGCAACGCCGCCGCCGCGTTCGGCCGGGAGGTCTCGCCGGTCTGGTTCCGGCAGCCGGTCTTCTACTTCACCAACCCGGCGGCGGTGCGCGGGACCGGCGAGCCGGTGCCGGTCTCCCCCGGCTCGGCGGCGTTCGACTACGAGGTGGAGGTCGCGGCCGTCGTCGGCCGGGGCGGGTCGGACCTCACGCCGGAGCAGGCCGAGGCCGCGATCGCCGGCTACACGGTGTTCGTCGACTGGAGCGCCCGCGACGTGCAGGGCGTGGAGTCCCAGGTCGGCCTCGGCCCGGCCAAGGGCAAGGACGGCGCGACGACGCTCGGTCCGGTCCTGGTCACGCCCGACGAGCTCGAGCCGCACCGCTCCGGCGCCGGCTACGCGCTGCGGATGGCGGCCGCGGTCGACGGCGTCGAGCAGGGCGGCGGCAGCTGGGCCGACATCCGCTGGTCGTTCGGGCAGATGCTCGCCTACGCGTCGCGCGGCACCGAGCTGCGGCCGGGCGACGTCGTCGGCAGCGGCACGGTCGGCAGCGGGTGCCTGCTGGAGCTGCGGTCGCTGCACGGCGAGGAGCGGCACCCGTGGCTGCGGCCGGGCGTGGAGGTCACGGTGACGGTCGAGCGGATCGGCACGGTGACCGCGCCGATCGTCGGGGGGCCGGAGCCCGTCCCGCTGGGTCCCCCGGCGCAGTGACCCGACGCGGGGGGGGGGGGGGGGGGGGGGGGGGGGGGGGGGGGGGGGGGGGGGGGGGGGGGGGGGGGGGGGGGGGGGGGGGGGGGGGGGGGGGGGGGGGGGGGGGGGGGGGG